>JAEZGD010000583.1 GCA_023417165.1 Planctomycetota bacterium | reverse complement strand
GCAGTCGCGTGCTGCGGATGGAACTCGACTTGGAAACGCTGGCCGAGCTCAAGAGTGATCCGTGGAACTCGTACTATTGCGTCCGCTGGGCATGGAGCGATGAAGCGGCCGAGCTGGCGCGCGGCGTTAATGAAACGCGTTTCGTCACCGACGCCAAACGCTTTGAAGCGCCGCACTATGTCGAGATCACCGACACCAAGAATCGCACCACGATCCTCACCGGCGGTATGCCCTATCATCGGCGCAGCGAGTATCGCTTGCTCGATACGCTGTTGGTCGTGCGCGGCGAAACGAATCGTAAGTTTACCTTTGGCGTGGGCGTGGAACTGGCACAGCCCATGCATGACGCGCTGGGTTTGCTAACGCCGCCGATCACGCTCGCTCGCGAGGCTCCTCCTCCAACGCCGGCGACGTCCAGTTGGTTGTTTCATTTGGATGCGAAGAATGTTGTGGCGACGCACTGGTCGCCGCTGGAGCGTGACGGCCAGGTGCGCGGCTTTCGCGCGCGAATCGTCGAAATTGCCGGGCGGCCGTCGCAAGTGGCGCTCAGTGCGTTTCGCCCCGTCGCCAAGGCGAGGTTGCTCGACTTCCGCGGCGAAACAGTTGGCGAAGCGCGGGTCGATGCCGGTAAGATCATGCTTGATGTCGCCGCCAGCGAATGGATTTATGTCGAAGCAGAGTGGTAAGCCAAGATGATTGTGACCATTGATGGACCTGCCGGAGCCGGAAAAAGCAGCGTCTCGCGCGAGCTGGCGCGACGACTGGGCTTTCGCTTTTTGGATACCGGCGCGATGTACCGCGCGGTAGCGCTGGCCGCGATCCAGCAGCAGGTCGATTGGAACGACATTCCCGAAATCGAAGCGATCGCCCAGGCGGTGCAACTCGAAATCAGCGACGATCGTATTTTGCTCGACGGTCGCGACGTGTCGCAGCAGATTCGCACGCCAGAGGTGACCGCCGCCATCCATCATGTGGCCGACAACCCCACCGTGCGCGGCATCCTGGTCGATCTGCAACGTCGCCTGGGCGGCATGTGCGATACGGTTACCGAGGGCCGCGATCAAGGAACGGTGGCATTTCCGCACGCTCAGTGCAAAATCTTTTTGACCGCTTCGCCAGAGGAACGCGCCCGGCGGCGCGTCGAGGACCTGGCTCGCCGCGGCGTGTCGGCGACGTATGAAGACGTGCTCGCGCAGCAAGCCGAGCGCGACCGGCGCGATTCCACGCGCGCGGTCGGCCGCTTGATGCAAACTGAAGATATGGTCGAGTTGATCACCGACGGTCTGACGCCGGAAGAGGTCATCGATCGGCTCGAGGAAATCGTGCGGACACGGATGGCGGAACTTCGCGAATCGAATTGCGGCCAGGTCCTTTAGCATCGTCGTGTGACATGGCTTCTCGACCACTTTATAAACGCTGGGGCTATAACGCTATTCGCACCTTCTGCCGATTGGCAGGCGTGCTTGGGTTTGGTCTGCGTGTCTTTGGTCGCGAGCATGCGCCGCACGGCAGCGCAGCGCTGGTGTGCGCCAATCATCAAAGCCATTTCGATCCACTGATTGTCGGGCTATCGATTGACGTGCGTATCAACACGCTGGCGCGGCGTTCGCTGTGGGACGTCCCGGGCTTGAAGCACGTGATCAATTATTTGGATGCCATTCCCATCGAGCGCGACGGCATGGCACTCGCCGGCATCAAAGAAACGCTCAAGCGGCTCAAGCAAAACGAGCCGGTGGTGATCTTTCCCGAAGGGACGCGCTCGCGCGATGGCGAAGTCGCGCCGCTCAAGCCGGGCTTTACCACGCTCGCGCGCCGCGCCGGTGTGCCACTAGTGCCGATGGGCTTTGACGGGGCCTACCAGGCGTGGCCGCGGACGCAGTTTTTTCCCGGGTTTTCACAGGTAGTGGTGGTGATCGGCGAACCGATCCGGCCAGCGCAATTCGCCGAAATGGACGATGCCGAACTGGTCGCCGAGTTGGAACGTCGCATTCGCGCTTGCCATGCCTTTGCCCGTCGCTTTCGCCAATCAAAGTACGTTTAGTCGATGCTCGCTTACGATCCAGAACTGGCCGTCGCTTGCCTGATGAAAGCCGATAAGAAGCTGGCCAAAGTCGTGCAGCGCGCCGGCGAGTTCACCATGCGTCCCAAACGCCTGCAAAGCGTTTTTCAGGCGTTATTTCAGGCGATTGTCTATCAACAACTGTCTGGCAAAGCAGCGGGAACGATCTTGTCGCGCGTGCTGGCGCTCTATGAAGAAGGCGCGCGCGTGCCGCCGGAGAAGATTCTCGAGACGCCGGAGGAAACGCTGCGCGGGGCGGGCCTATCGCGTAACAAGATGCTAGCGGTGAAGGATCTGGCGCAAAAGACGATCGATGGCGTCGTGCCGCCGATTGCCAAGCTGCGCAAGCTAACGGATGACGAGATTATCGAACGCCTGACGCAGGTGCGCGGCATCGGTCCCTGGACCGTTGAAATGCTGCTCATCTTTCGCCTTGGCCGACCCGATGTGCTGCCTGTTACCGATCTCGGCGTGCGCCGCGGCTATCAACTAACCTACGGCTTAGAAGAACTCCCCTCGCTCAATGAGCTGCGCGCCTATGGCGAGGTCTGGAAACCCTATCGCAGTGTCGCCAGTTGGTATTTGTGGCGCGCCACGGAGTTTGAGACGGAAAGCTAACAGCCTCTCTCGACGGTTATCGGTAATGCTCTCTTCTTGAGGCCGATGAACTGGCCTCAGAGAGTGGAAGGACTTTGAGACGCGTTCGCCAGCAGAACCAAGTGCCGCGGCGAGTGATATTGAGTACCGCGCGCCGTAGCCTGGGCCACCGCGACCAGCAGTATTGAGT
>JAEZGD010000532.1 GCA_023417165.1 Planctomycetota bacterium | reverse complement strand
ATACTAAGTAGGGCTAAGTCGCTGGGGATTCAGTAGTTTCAAGCCATCTTTCAGGGAGTTCCCCGCGTGGGCGTTAAGAAGTCTGGTCGTGGCCGGCGGAAACTGGGTCGCAAAAAGCGCCGTATGCGCTCGCGGATCCGTCACCGCAAAAAATAACGACGGCGGTTCGTCGTTGTGTTGTCTCGGTCGCGCCCCTTGCTGGGCAAGGGTTGTTCCTTGGCGTCCGCCTGCGCACGTGCGTGTCCATGAAGCCGCTGAAGTTTGGCCGCACGCGCCGCCCTTTTACCGTTGCTCGCGACGATGCCGGCGTGCCGCACATCGAGGCCGGTTCGTGGCTTGATGCGCTGTACGGTCTGGGCTTTATGCATGCCCTGGATCGTGGCTCGCAGATTCTGTTTGCGCGCAGTGTCGCCAGCGGCCGCGCTTGCGAGCAACTGGCCGAGCGCTCCGAGCTGCTCGAATCCGATCGCCTGTTTCGCAGGGCGAATCTGACGGAGCGACTGGCCGAAGAAGCCCGCGCGCTCGACGACTTCACCTTCGCGCAAATCACTGCTTATTGCGAAGGGGTGAATGATGTCCTGAACGAGGGGGGGCGCACCTGGCCCATGTGGGCGGTTGGTTTCGTTCCCGAGCCCTGGAATCAAGAGTCGGTCATTCTGATCGGCCTGCTACTGGCGTATGGCGGCCTGGCGATTGGCCAGGTGCATGGCGAACGCCTACTGCTCGAACTGATTCATGCTGGCATCAGCGAAGAAGGGTTAAAAGAGCTGTTCGCGCCGCGGCTCGATGACGTCGATTTCGCGCTGCTGCGGCAAGTGCGGCTCTCAAGCCAACTTTCGGACGAAGCCCTGGAAGTGATCAGCGACCTGCCGCGCCTGGCCGGCAGCAACGCCTGGGCGGTGGCTCCCCATCGCAGCGCTACCGGCGGCGCGCTCTTGGCGGCCGATCCGCATCTCGAAGTCAACCGCCTCCCCTCGATCTGGTACGAGGCGGTGGTGCGCTGGAAAGACGAATACGTGATGGGCGCCACGCTGCCGGGCTGCCCGCTGTTTTCGGTCGGGCGGACCAAACATCTGGCGTGGGGCGTGACATACCTGCGCGGCGATGCGGCCGATTATTTCATCGAAGATTGTCGCCCCGGCGGCGCGACTGGTTGGCAATATCGTCGCCGCGATCAGTGGCACGACTTTCAGCTGCGCGAAGAGACGATCGTGCATAAAGTCGGCGACAGCGAAGTGCTGAAAGTCTATTACAACGATCAGGGGACGCTCGAAGGCGATCCCGACGAGTTTGGCGCGGGGCTGCTGCTTTCGACGCGCTGGGCCGGCAGCGATCCCGGCAGTGGACAGGCGATTGCCGCATGGCTCGATGTGATCGGCTGCCGCAACGTGCGCCGCGGGATGGAAGTTGCCAAGACTTGCCCGCAGCCGACGTTGTGCTGGGTGTTTGCCGATCGCGCCGGGCATATCGGTCGCCAGGCGGCGGGCAAAATGCCTCTGCGCGGCGGCGGCTATTCCGGCTTAACGCCGATTCCGGCGTGGGAGCCGCGCAATCATTGGCAAGGCTGGATGGCGATGCACGACTTGCCATCGCAATACGATCCGCCGTGCGGCTTTGTGGCTTCGGCGAACGAAGAGCAAAACCCGCCGCATCTACCGCTGATCGTGACGCACTTTGCGCCGGAATATCGCTACTTGCGCATTTGCGAGCGGCTAGCCGAACTGCCGCAAGCGACGGTCGCCGATATGCAGAACTTGCAGTACGACGTGACCAGTATACAGGCGCGCGAGCTGCTGAAGATCTTCCTACCGTGCTTGGAAGATGGCGAAGTCAAAACGCGACTGAGCAACTGGGCGTGCGACTACTCGCCGCAAAGCCGCGAAGCGACGCTCTTTTTGCGGCTTTATCGCCGCGTGCTGTTGCACATCTTTGGCCAAGAGGCGCTGATCGGTTGGCGGCGGATGATCTATCTCGTCACGCGCGCCGGCTATTCGACGATGATTCTCACGGCGGTCGATCGCTTGCTTGCCCGCGAGCATTCGTACTGGTGGCACGATCGCAACAAGTGCGAATTGATTCGCACCGCCGCGGCGTCGCTCGACCCCAAAGACGACAAGCCGTGGTCGGAGATCAACAATTTTCGCTTCAGCGATCGCTTCTTTGGCGGCTTCACGATGGGCCGCTGGCTCGGTTTCGATAGCCAGGTCTATCCGATGCCTGGCAATCATGCGACGCCCTTTCAGGGGCACGTGCTGTCGACCGCGACGCGCGAAAACACCTTCGCCCCGTCGTATCACTTCGTTGCCGATCTCTCGACCGACGAAGCCTGGACGAACCTGCCTGGCGGTCCGAGCGAGAGCCGCTTCTCCGGCTACTACAACAACGACGTCGCGCGCTGGCTCGCCGGTGAGTACAAGCGGCTGAGTTAGTGGGGAGTGAGTAGTGGTCAGTGAGGAGAGGGTAGAGGGTGAAGGTAAGTCGCGGATAATCGTCACAACCGGACGCGTGGTTAAAGCTCCGAGATTCCTCTTCACCCTCAACCCTCTCCCCTCCACCCTCACACCTGCTTTTACGAGCTACGCTTGTGCGTAAGGATTACGCGTCGCATGCGCTAGCAAGGTTCTGCCCGATCATGACTCCGCCGACCAGCGTCGTTGAGCAATTCGTACAACGTGCGCGCGGACTCTATTCGCTGCCAGCCGTCGCGATGCGTGTGCTGGAACTGACCAACAGCCCGAAGGTCGATGTCCGCGCGCTCAAGGAATGCATCGAGAACGATCCCGCGCTAACGACGCGGCTTCTGCGCGTGGTGAATAGCTCGCTATTTGGACTCAGCCGCGAAGTCACCGATCTCAACCAGGCGCTCGCCCTGCTGGGCATCAAGCCGCTGAAGATGCTGGTGCTCGGCTTCAGTCTGCCGAAGAACCTGTTTGCGGCGCTCGAAGCAGATGTGCTCTCGCGTTACTGGCGGCATACGCTCACCAAGGCGATTGTGGCGCGCGAACTCGCGCAGCGCTGCTGGCAACAGCCCGGCGAAGACGCATTCATCGCGGGATTGCTGCAAGAGATCGGGCAACTCGCGCTGATTCAAGACCTGGGCGAGCCCTACGTCCGCTTCGTCGATCGCGTCCTCGCCAGCGGCGGCGACTTGCGCGCTTTGGAACTCGAAACGCTCGGCTTTGAGATTGCGCTCTTGCGCGCACGGCTGCTGGATCATTGGGGCTTGCCGGAGAGCATCGTGCGCGCGATCGGTGCGCCGCAAGAGACGGCGCGCATCTTAGCATTGCCGCCGCAAGAACAACCGCTCGCGCAAATCCTGCATCTGGCCGAGCTGATCGCGCGGTTGCTGACCGCCGAGCGCGCGCATTCGTCGGAAGATTTGCTGGAGGCTTGCCGCCAGTATCAACGCATGAACCTCGACGAACTGCCGCTGCTGCTCGCTGATCTGGACGACAAGGTGCAGCAATTGGCCGACGTGCTGAAGCTACAACTGGCCGATGGCAGCGACTATCGCACGGTCTTGGCCGATGCGCATACGCAGTTGGCTTCGGTCGCCAGCGAAGCGGCGCTCGAACTATTGCAGCCGGTCGCTACCTGGAGCGAGACCACAGCGCTGACGCAATCATTGGTCGCGCTGTCGCGTTTGCCGCGCATGCCGGATGCGGCTCACTCCCCTGCTCCGCCGCCAGTCCGACCCAGTGTGCCGGTCCCTGCGCTGTCGGAAACACGACGCGTCTTGGGAATGGAAGCCGATTGGAACGAGCCTGGCTTGCTCGGCAAGTTGCACGTCACCTTGCAAGCATGCCGCCAGCAACGGATGCCGTTGACGTTGCTCTTGGCCGAGGTCGATCATTTCGATCAATGGATTTTGACCTGCGGCAAAGAGGCCACGCTGGCGCTGATGCGGCGGTTGGAAGAATTGTTTGCAGTGCGGTTAGAGCCAGGCAGCGCCAGTTTGCATGTGGGCGATGGCCGCTTCGCGCTGCTGTTGGCGAATTGCGATCGCCAGGACAGCATTGTTACTGCGCGCGAGTTGCAGCGCACCGCCCGGCGCGCTGGCGAAAGCCTGGAAGCGCTGGGGCCCGCGCTCTCGATC
>JAEZGD010000515.1 GCA_023417165.1 Planctomycetota bacterium | reverse complement strand
CATCATTTCATTCCGGCCGAGTTGGGGGCATTTGATCCAGAAACCCAATCTTCAGTTGCAATCTGTCGGGAGCATGCTGAAAGACCAGCCAGGCGGGAAGGAAGAAGCCTTGCAGATCTGCCTGGTTGGGGATGACTTTGGCAGAGAGCACCTTGCCGTCGGCGTCGTCGCCATAGAGGGCCCAACGCAATAATCCCGACTCCCAACTGCGGTACGGGGGCGCCTGTGAGGAGGCAACGTTCAAGGCCGCTGAGAAGCGACGGCTGGTATGTAGCAGCACTTGCGCGCTTAAATCACCGGCAGCACTATCTTCGCTTGCCTGGAGAAGTTGTGACCAGAGCGCGCGATCGTCATCTGGCGGCGCCGCATGAGTCAATGACGCCTGAAGCAGCGTCGGATCCGTCGCGATAAAGAATCCTTGGGGACCGATCGCTGCGGCGCGAAAGGCAGTAACGTCCTTGGATTCGACTGCAATAAAAAGTGACTTGCCGGGCGCGACTGACCAGCATGTATATTTGCCGATCGATTGTCGGGTTACCGCGCGATCACCTCGAAAGAACTTCTCCAAAGTCTCCTGAACATGTCCGGCGTTCGCGTCCGTACATTCGGCGACATAGATCGATTGACGTTGGTTGGTGCTCGGGTCGCTCACCTGGCTATATGCGCGAAAACGAGGGCCAAGCCGATCGAACAGGTCGCGCCGTAAGTCGACGAGAGGACCTTCCGGATCTTCTTTTAGGCCATCCAAAAGATCCTCGAATAGACCTTCGCCAAACTCGCCAGGCTCGATCATTTCGTCAAACAAATTGCCGAATGCATGCATGGCAGGGCGGCAGTGCCAACGCCAGGTGCTGATCGTGTCGTCTTGAGCCGTGGCGAATGTTGCAGGCGGAAACTGCTCGCCACGGGGCATCTCCAGCAATCGAACAGCCTGTTTAAGCGGAGAAGCAATCGCACAACTGAGCTCAAGTTGCACAGAACATGGCTGCTGAGGCGCAAGCCATAGACGCCCATCTAGTTGATTGAGTTGTTGCGCGCCCAAACGTTCGGCAGAGACTGCCCAGTTGCGGCTGCCGCTGGAACGTGCGTTGGTGCGTCGTTGACGGAGGAGCGAGAGCGGTTTCAGCGAGAACGTCGAACTGGCGGCCGCGGGAGCGCCGTCGTCTGGAGGTTTATCGTAAGTCTCATTCGCAAGACGCGCGATCAATGTCCGATGATCGGTCGCGCGCGTCGTCAGTAGCATTCCCTCGGTTGTTAAGACGAGGAAACGCTCGTCAGGCTGATTGGCTTTGGCTGCGCGCGCGAAACGTTGGACCTCCATCTCTTCGGAGCGTTTGCTGCTAAAGCGGTATCTGCTCTTCTCCCAATAAGCGGTGGCTGCTTTGCGGCATGTTTGTACGCCAATCGAGTTCTGTTTACCTTGGATCCAGATCGCGACATCGTTGCCGGTTTTGCCGGCAGGCACGAGCATGATCGTAACCGGCTGGTCAACAGCAGCGAGATCGTTCCAGTCGATGCCAATCCACGGGCGTAGATAGAATACCGTGCCTACTTCTTTGCGGGCGAGGGCCTGACGGTACCTTTCCATGGCAGGACTTTGCGATGTCTTGCCTGGCGTTGTCGCAAGCCATGCGGTACTGAATGCCTGCATATTGGCTGTGGACCATTGCAGCAAGGCCTCGGGGGACTTGCTTGCAGGTGCGGCTGCTTGGCCTCGGGCGATGCTGGGCAACACAACAACCAGGGCCAGCCAGCATGCCACGATGAGAAATGGTTTGGTTTGCAACGAGCCATCCTTGAGTATGTGTTCACGAGGAATGCGGTTATGCAATCGCGACTTCGTGGTTTGAAGGAACCATGGCGCGCGAGTGAAACAGCGCGCAAAGGCGGTGCTCAATCTCGTTGGGCGTCAATAGACAGCTCTCAAGTACGATGCGGCCTTCCTGGAAGGCGGTGTGATAATCCATCTGTTGTTGCGACAGGGCCTGCAACGTATCGACACTCACCGTTACGATGGCATGCGCGTCGGAACGAATGCCTGGTGCCTGCGCTAAGGGTGTGTCATCCTGAAAGCGCAGAGTATAATCGTCACCGCCGGGACCAAGGATGCGAAGTTGCAAGAGTTCGTCAGCAGCATAAGCGTGAGCATGAAGATCTTCGTGCGGTAGCGTCTGCAGCCAATCAGCCGCCGAGAACGGCGGCGTTACTCGATTACCTTTTGACCACCAGAAATTGACATCCATGGCAAAGGTGCATAGTGTGAGGAGGCGATCGCGATTCATCTGTGGGCACAGCAAGTGCGGAGCATGACGTGTCCGCTGGGTTGCATCGAACTGCGGATCATCGCACCAATACGCCTGATAAACTTGCATGCGCTCGCGAAACGAAGCGAGGAAATCTGGTACAGAAAGCCCGGCTGCCTGATGAATCACAGCATCCGCAAGGCGGGGCTGTTGTGCTGCGAACTGCAGAACTGCGGTTTCCATCACCTCGCAGAGCAACGATACCGGCGTTGCTACTTCTGGCGTGACGTGATAGACCTCGCCGTGGTGACGCCGGTCGCTAAATAGGTAACCAATCACCGCAGCGACCCAATCGACCGGCACCAAATTCTTACGCTCGCTGCCATGCAGTCCAAGAATGTGAACCAGCGATTCGGCCTGAACTGGGACCGGCAAACCAGAATTCAGCAGCATATGTACGATTCGCAGCGGCGTATAGAAACCGTGGAATGTGTTGCTGAAACCCGTCTGTGAATCGCCGACAATGATGGCTGGCCGATATACCGTCCGGCTGGTCAGCCAGCTTGCCTGGTTGATTAGTTGTTCTGCTTGAAACTTGCTGCGTTCGTAGTCGTTGCCGAATGTCTGGCCGACATCAAGATCCTCTTCGCGAATCAGGCCGTGGCGTCGCCCGCATACATAGGCCGTGGACACGTGGTGGAATTCACGGATTCCCAGATCGCGGGTTGCTTCGAGCAAGTGCGCTGTGCCAGTGAGATTCGTCTTCCACGGCTCCTCGTGGGGTGCGCCGTCTTCGAACGAGAGGCTAGCTGCATTATGTAAAACACCTCGCACGTTGCGCCGCATCCAGGCGAGCAACTCCGGCGACAAGCCAAGATGCGGTGAGCTTAGGTCGCCATTAAGCAGCACGGGACGTGGTAAGACGTAGCCGAGCTGCGTCTCAAGATCCGCAACGATCGTCTCCAGGCGTTGACGGGCCGTTGCAGCACGATTGTCGCGCACCAAGACCGCTAAAGGGACTCCGCGTGGGAGCAGATAACGCAAAAGGTATCGCCCAAGCAGTCCGGTTGCGCCTGTCAGTAAGTAATAGTTCATTACACTCTGGTGCCGTACGCGAGAAGTCTAATCTATGTTTGATAACTATTAGCAGAGGTAGTCGCATTAAATGTGAATGGCAGCTCCGCCGTCGACGATGAGCGTTTGTCCTTGCACCAAATCGCTGAGCGGGCTGCACAGAAAGAGTGTTGCGTCAGCCACGTCAGTAGCCTCTAGATAACGATCGCCCATCATGGCTTTGAACTTGCGGCCGGCGAACATCTCTTGGCTCTTTGGCAAGCGGCGCGTGGAGTCCGTCTCGACGAGTCCTGCTTCCACGATGTTGAAGTTTACACCTCGATCACCCAGTTCTAAGGCGAAGTGCCGCGCCAGGCTGGTCAGGGCCGCTTTGGAACTGCCGATTAAACCGTAGGAAGGCAGGGCCATGTGCGTGCCGTGGCTGGAAAGCACCACCACCTTTCCCCGCCGCGGCTGACCTTCCAACAAATGCGCCGCGGCTTGCAGCAGGTAGACAAAGGAGCGGACGTTTGTATTCATGGCCGCTTCAAAATTCTTGTCCGTGGCCGTTAATAAGGAGCGAAAGCCGCCTGTGGCCGCGTTGTGCACCAGGATATCGAGCTGGCCAAATTCACTCTCGACAGCGGCAATCAGTTCGTCAACGTCTTCGCGCTCGCTGACGTCGGCCCGCACGACCAGGCAACGACGTCCCATTTGTTGGATCTCTTTCGCCACTTCGCACGCGGCTGCTTGTGCCGTAACGAAGTTGATGACGATGTCCGCACCAGCTTCGGCCAGACGCAACGCGCACGCTTTGCCGATACCGCGACTGGAGCCAGTTACTAAGGCAACTTTACCTGCGAGGTCAATCATGGAGATACTCGATGTGAAAGCGGGCAATGCAGGACTAGCAAGGGACGTGGCGATGGGCAATCGCCAATACGAAGCGAGAATGTTGTTGCAGTTCGACTTCTCCCGTGATGACTGTGTCTGCCCGGCGATACATCCATTGCCATGGCGACGCCGTTGCTGGCCGAAGGACGATCCGAGCGGGGCGAAAGGGCTCTCCGACGAGCGTCTTAAACGCCGCCTCTTTAGCGGCCCAGGCGATTGGCAACTGAGAGGCGTTGTTGTCGCGACCGCCTGGCACTTCTTCGTCTGTAATCCATGCTTTCAGGGCATTGAGGTTCGTGGTCGTCGTATCGATGACATCAATGCCACAACTACCTGGCTGTCCGGCATCAATGGCGACCGCCACATAGCCATCACAATGGCTGAGCGACAATGCCATCGACAGCCGCTTTCCGGCGGCGTAGGCCTGCGGGGCGATCCCTAGGTTCTGTGCATCGTGCGATACAATCAACAGATCGCGCGGGGCGATGCCAAGGTTCCAACGCTTCAGAAGCAGGTGCTTCAGCCACCAGCGGCCCGCCAACCAGTGTCGTCGCCGCAGCGGCGAACGCAGACGCTGCCAGCGCGCCAACTCTAGCGGATGTAACCAGCGCGAC
>JAEZGD010000472.1 GCA_023417165.1 Planctomycetota bacterium | reverse complement strand
TCCTCATCGAGCTGGCGCCCCGGCCATAAGCAGCCGGGGCGCATGCTCCTACTTACGACGGCACGACGGCGGCATTTTCCACCGTCAAGATCTTCAGGCGGCAGGTGCCTGCGGGCACTTCCCATTCCACGATGTCGCCGACGCGAAAGCCGAGCAATGCCGTCGCGACCGGGGCGAAGATCGAGATCTTGTCATTGAGCAGATCTGCGTCACGAGGATAGACGATTGTGTAGCTCTCTTCTTCGTTGGTGGCCAGATCGACGAACGTGACCAGCGAGTTCATGGTCACTACATCCGCTGGGACTTCCCACTGCGAGACCACCTCGGCACGCGCCAGTTCGCCTTCCAGGCTATTCAAAATAGTCAGCGGCACGCGCGAGTCGAGCCGAGCCGAGTTAATGAGAGTTTGCAGTTGATCGCGATCGGTCAAAGAGATGATGAGGTTGGGCTTCGACATGATAAACCTCTGGAGAGTGTGAGAGTAGAACTAGCAACAACGAACGAGAAAGACGCGCAGCAAGACAACAAATCATGCTGGCAGGCGTCACAACTTCGCCGAGGCTAAGCCGCGGCGTGTCTGAGCCCGCCGCGGGTGTTTGTGCCGACTAGAGAGCCGGACACCGCGCAGAGGGCTCGTCCTGATGAGAGGAACGAAGCATCAGCATTGGTAGGCGACAGCGCGTGAATACCGAGTCTGCGACTTCGGGCCGCACGAGCCGTGACAACTGACGACGAGCGCAAGTCGCAAGCGCCACCATATCAGCATCGCTTTCCTGCAAATAGGAAAGCAACGCTTTCGTAGTGTTGCCGGTGCTGGCGACTCGGCACGCGCCGATATGAGACAGGCCATTTAGACGCGTGGCAATATGCTGGAGATACTTCATGGTGTCACCGCGCTGCTGTTGGCAGCCAGGCATATTAACTAACGTCAGATTCGCGCCGCTGAGGGTGGCAAACGCCGCCACCGAGGCCAAGACCGATTGGTCGCTGGCCGTGCCGCTAAGCGGCATCACAATATGTTGAGGCAGTGGATCGCCGGTTAAATCGACTGGTGATTCGTAACCTCGCACCATTACTGCTGGGCAGGACAGGTGCTGAGTCACAGCATCGGTTACGCTACCTCGCAGCAATCGTCCCCATGGTCCGTGTCCGCTGGTCGCCATGACAACCAGGTCCGCACCGCATGCACTGCGACACAGCGAGCCTGCAATCTCACCGCTATCTATCAAGACGGAACTCAAAGTCACTTGGTTCGTTTTACCAATCCGTTTTGCGATGTTCCGCAAGTACGCCTGCTTTTCTTTGCGAAAACGCGTAATACGCAGGTCGAATAGCGAAATATGCCACGGATCAGGAACCGATTCCCAGAACGAATGCACGTGCACCAGACGGATCGTTGCCCCAGATCGCCGGGCAATCGCCAGCGCTAGCGGTAACGCATGCTCGGCGACGCGTGAGCCATCGAGCGGCACCACAATGCTACGGGAGCCACCCCGCCGAAACGCTGCAGGCGCTGTTTCCATGCCGAGCCAAGCCAGCGACAAATCGTGCCAGCGATCTGCGCCGATGATTTTTCGGTTGGGGGTCATGGTAATACTCTGGAGCTACGAAGCGAGGAGCCGCGCTGGGTGGCACGTCAGGAAGTACCAAGGCAATTTGCATGCCCGGACGTTTAGCGTGACCGGGAATATGCTGCGGGGACACTAGAACGAGGAATGGCAAGCTGAACTGTCTATTTGGTGTCGCCAGGAATTGGCGCTGTCAACGCTTGTTGACGGTTCGGTGCGGTCGTCAGCAGGCAAAGAAGCTGGGGGTTTGCGGTACAATAGATGCGTCGGCTTGGGTACTTCGCGAACGTAGGGATCTGTGAATGTCAACGCTGTCTCGTCCTAATACGCCTGCTGTGGAGCAAGAATGGACGGATTTTCGCGCAGTGGCGGATAGCACCTATGATTGGGAGAGCTGGCACGCACCGGATGGTCGGTTGAAGTGGGTGAATCCCGCGGTCGAACGACTGACCGGCTACTCTGTCGCAGAGTGCTTACAAATGGAGGACTATCCGCTCCCCATGGTGAGCGCCACTGACCGCGCGCGGCTGCGCGAAGTGCTGCAATCGGCGGCTCAGCAGACCGTAGGCAACGATGTTGAGTTCGCGTGCATCCATCGCGACGGTACGCTGCGCACCACCGCGATGTCATGGCAACCGATGTTCAACCAGGCGGGTGAGTATCTGGGCTATCGCACCAGCATTCGCGACGTCACCGAGCGGCGCAATCTGCGCGAGCAACTGCGCCTGCATGCGCAGCATTTGGAACAACTTGTCCAAGAGCGCACCGCCCGCATCCAACTGTTAGAACGCCAACGTCGCGAAATGGAGAAGTTGGCGGCCTTGGGCCAATTAGCCGCAGGCGTCGCCCATGAAATCAATAACCCGTTAGCGGGCATTCGAAATGCCTTTGAGCTGGTTAAGAGCGATATCACCCCCGAGCACGTTCACTACGAGTTGTGGGAGTTGGTCGATCACGAGATTGAGCGGATTAGCGAAATCGTGCATCAGATGTACCAGCTTTATCGCCCTAGCCCACGCAATCCGGCGACCTTTCCGATCGAGCGCGTGATTGGCGAGGTCGTGCGTCTGTGCGCACGCAATGCGGAGAAGGCTCAAGTGGATATTCACTTCATGCCGCCTGCGGAGCCGACCATCGTCGAACTCCCGGCGGGCGAAGTGAAGCAAGTGCTGTTCAACCTGGTGCTCAATGCGGTGCAGGCCTCCCGTCCGGGACAACAAGTGAAGATTGGTCTCGAGGCGACAGATCACGAGGTCGGCGTATTGGTCGTGGATTGTGGCATCGGCATTGCGCCCGAATTGTTGCCTCGCATTTTTGAGCCGTTTTTCAGCACGAAAGAAGAGGATTCTCGTATTGGCATGGGGCTGGGCTTGTCGGT
The DNA here is from genome assembly GCA_023417165.1 of Planctomycetota bacterium. GTDB lineage: Bacteria > Planctomycetota > Planctomycetia > Pirellulales > Pirellulaceae > JAEZGD01. The sequence goes on along the minus strand of JAEZGD010000472.1, from coordinate 2,408 downwards.
TTCACGGAGCCTTATGGATGCACTGGGAGGGCAGATCAAAGTAGCGACCGCGCCAGGAGAAGGAAGTCGCTTTCTCGCTTGTTTTCCGCGGCGACTAGCTACGGCGAAGACTCATGTCTGAAGCACCACCTCGCATTCTCATCGCCGACGACGAACCGCTCTTTTTGCGGACAACGGGTCAGTTGTTGCGCAAAGCAGGCTACGACTGCGTATGCGTGGCGGACGCTCCCGCTGCGCTCGAGGCGCTCCATGCGGCCCCTTTCGACCTGGTGCTTTCTGACTTGAACATGCCAGGCAATCTACAACTCGAATTGTTGCAGGCTCAACGCAGTGGTTGGCCTGAGACGCCACTGATCGTAGTGACCGGCATGCCTTCGCTGCCGAGCGCCATCGAAAGCGTTCGCCTGGGAATTGCCGATTATTTGCTCAAGCCGGTGCGGTTCGACGACTTACTGCATAGTGTGCGCCGAGCGCTAGCGCATCGCGCTGAGCCGCCAGCGATCACTGCCAAGCCGCCAGCCCACCGGTTTTCGCAGGTGATTGGCGATAGCGACGCGATGCAGTCGGTCCGCGAAATCTGCGAGCGCGTCGCTGCTTCGAATGCCAATGTTTTAATCACGGGTGAAAGCGGCACCGGTAAAGAAGTGCTCGCCCGCAGCTTGCACGAAGCGAGTCCGCGCGCCGCCGGGCCGTTTCAGGTGATCGACTGCACGGCCGTACCCGAAACGCTGTTCGAAAGCGTGCTATTTGGGCACGTGAAAGGGGCGTTTACTGGCGCTACCGCAGACCAGCCTGGCCTGCTGCGTCGTAGCGATCAGGGGACTGCGTTCTTCGACGAAATCGGTGAACTTTCATTGCCGCTGCAAGCTAAGTTGCTGCGGGTGATTCAAGAGCAGACTTTCACACCGGTGGGTAAGAGCGAGCCTACGGTGATTGATACGCGTTTTATCTGCGCCACAAATCGCGATCTGGCGGCCGAAGTGGCAGCGGGGCGTTTCCGTCGCGACCTGTTCTATCGCTTGGCGGTTGTGCATTTGGTGTTGCCACCGTTGCGCCAGCGCGGAGACGATGTGTTGCTGTTGGCGGAGCACTTTTTGCGTCAACTAGCTCCTGCAGGGGTGACGCTGACGCTCGGCGACGAGGCCGCCGCCTGCCTGCGACGTTACTCTTGGCCGGGCAATGTACGCGAGTTGCGTAACGCCATCGAGCATGCGCTCGCCCTGCGTCGCAGCGATCGCATCGAATTGGAAGACCTGCCCGTCAGCATCCAGCATGCGCAAGCGACGCCGCTGACCATTGCGCATTCGCGCGAAGCCGCACTCGAAAACGCAGAACGCGAGTATCTCGTCGCGCTGCTCAAGCAGAACGAAGGTAACGTCGCCCAGTCAGCCCGCGTGGCAGGGCTTTCCCGCCAGGGCCTGCACAAGTTGCTGCAAAAACATCAACTAGCCGCCGACAGCTATCGCCCGTAACGGGCAGGCGACATGTGGCGTCAACCGCAGGCGACAGCGTCGTGCCCTGGCGACATGTGTCGCAGCCTCTGAAGGCGCAATCCGCTGAAGAAGTGTCGCTGGATTGTTCTTTGCCTCAGCGGCATGCGCCTTGCTTTAGGTCTGTGGGCGAATCGCCTCGCGCCGCTGAACCAAATGCAAAGGAGCACATCACACTCTGTGGTTTTCCGATTCTCTCGCCTGCGACGAAGTTTACAGCAAGCCATTGGCACTCGCATCGGCCAACGATCCGCTCTCCTGGAGATTCGCGGGAACGATGAGCAGTTGCAAATTCTCGCCTGCTTGCAGAACTATTACGGCGCGCAACTGGTGATTGCCGGTGCGCGGGGATTCGTCCTGCAAGCAGACGCGCCGATGGAAGTGGAACTATGGATATGCGTGGCGGGCCAGCGATTGGATCCTGCGGAAGGGACGTGGCGAGAGGTACGCCAGCAGCGGCATTTGACAAGTTGTCCGCGTTATGTCCGGTTCACCGAGTCCGTGAGCGTTAAACTGCCGCGCCCTCCGCATGTTTGGGCGGCGCAGACAGTGATCGCTCGCGAACGTATCTCTTGAGAACTAGCAAGGTCGCGTTATCGTGTCCCATTCCCTTATGATTTGTGCTGCGGATCACGCTCGTCTGACAGCACTCTTGGGTTCTGAATTCGCCAAGGCGATCGCGCCCTGTGATTATCTGCACGACCTGCGCAAGTCACTAAGCCGGTGCCGGATTGTGGACGATCGATGCAAACTCGAAGATGTTGTCGCGATGAACACCATTGTGGTGCTGCGCGATCTGCAGACGAACGAAGCGGAAACCTTGATGTTGGTCTATCCGGAGGTCGCAGACATCGGTCATGGCTTGTTATCGGTGTTAGCGCCGCTGGGCGCGGCGATTGTAGGACGTTGCGTAGGCGA
>JAEZGD010000415.1 GCA_023417165.1 Planctomycetota bacterium | reverse complement strand
AGCGGCACCAGTTCACGGCGCAGACCTTCGAGCGCGGCGGCGACATCCGCCGTCTTGGCATCGGGTTCGTAGTCATCGAGCAAAGCGTCATACGGCGTTGTGGTGTAACCGATCGCTTCGGCTTGCTCGCGTTTGAGATCAAACATGCGCTTCAGCGCTGGTTCAAACGCGCGGAAGTTATTGTCCTTGCGAGCTTCCACCCAGATCTGCTGCCCGAGCACAGACGCTCTGGCGAGTTCTTCGACCAGGCGTTGTGGCAGTTTGACGCGTTTGTCGTAGTCGCGGCGGAGTTGGCGGATCGTAGCGGCGGTATCACTGTGCGGTTCGCTCACCAGGTCGCTGCCCGCCAAATCATCGAGCCATTCTTTGATGCGTGGACTGGTACGCCGTTCGTGAATGCGTCCCGAGAGATAAGCGATCTGGTCGGCACGATAAGCACCAGCAGCCACCGGCATATAGGTCCGCTCGTCCCACCCCAACAGGGCCTCGATCGATTCGAGCATCGCGGTTTCGCGCACAAAATCGCAGAGCGAAGTAAACGTATTCTGGGCGTTGGGCATCTCAGGCATCCATTCTTAGGGAAACGGGGAGCGGACAGTTTAACACACGCTTGCAGGACGTGACTGGACTCTTAGCGTTTGAAAGTTCTTCCTTGCCAGCACCCTCCGACAAACGCGAATCGCTCGCCTGCATCACGCCACAAAGATCGTCGCAACTCCTTTAGCAAAGACAAGTTACAAACACAAAAAGCACGCCCTCCATTGTTTTTACCAACCGCTTTGGCACTGCAATTGCTTTAGGTAGCTTCCGAACCAACGCTCTGCGACGGTGTCTTCTCGATAGCTTCTCCACCAAGCAAGAAAAGGAAGTCGAATATGGTGCGGAACGTGAACTGGCAGCTGCATGAAGAAGAACAACACGGCGAACTGCCTGCAGGTCGCGCGGTCGCCGATCTGCTGCCTTGGGCCGATCCGTACATTGCCTCGCTCATGGCTAGCCTGGAGCGCGAATACTTGAACCGCACGCCCGACGAAGCGCTGTAATTGGCCGTTTGCAATGACTAGCTGGCCTGCCCCGAAGTGGCGCAGACAACACTCGCTATAATGGTTCGCTTCAGCGTCGGTAGGTAGTCCGACGCCGCATCCTATAGCGTTTCGTTTATGCTCGACATTGCCAAGACGGTCGGTTTGCTCATCCTGTCCAACATCTTTATGACCTTTGCGTGGTACGCGCATCTCAAGGACGTCAAGCACGACAAATCGGCCATGACGTGGACAGGCCTCGCCATCGCGGTACTGATGAGCTGGGGCATCGCGTTTTTTGAATACCTGATTCAGGTCCCAGCGAATCGCATTGGTTATGCCTCGAGCGCCAACCTTTCGCTGGCCCAGCTCAAGGTCATGCAAGAGGTGATCACGCTATGCGTCTTCGTGCCGTTTGCGATCTTTTACATGAAAGACACGCAAACGCCGCTCAAGGATTATGCCTTGGCGGGATTGTGCCTGTTAGGAGCGGTGTATTTCATCTTTCGTTCGCGCGGCTGAGCCGTGGGCGTCGGAAGTCTGAAGTCGCCCAATTCCTGGCGCAGGTTTAAAAAGCCGGGGCGGTTGTTAGAATGCGGGCGAATCCTCTGCCACCTTAGGAGCCTGCCATGAAAGCCGCCTTTATTCGCGAGACCGGTGCGCCCGAGAACATCATCTATGGCGACTTGCCCGATCCGCGCCCCACTGGCAGCCAGGTGCTGGTCAAGGTGGGCGCGGTCTCGGTAAATCCCATCGACACCTACATTCGCAACGGCGCGCCGTATTGGGAACTGCCGCAGCCTTATATCCTGGGCTGCGATCTGGCCGGCACGGTGGTCGATGTCGGCCCCGAAGCGAAACGCTTCAAGGTGGGCGACCGCGTTTGGGGTTCCAATCAAGGTCTACTTGGCCGCCAAGGTACATTCGCAGAACTCGTCCCGGTTGACGAGACTTGGCTCTATAACACGCCAGAGAATGTTAGCGATCAAGACGCTGCCGCGATCGCGCTAGTCGGCATCACAGCGCATCTGGGTCTGGTACAGCACGCACAACTGCAGCCAGGCGAGACGCTGTTTGTCCATGGCGGCACAGGTGGCGTCGGCGCGATGGTCGTGCAGATGGCCAAGATCATCGGCGCTCGCGTGATTGCTACAGGCGGCAGCGACGAGAAATGCGCGCTGGTGCGAAAGTTGGGTGCCGATTCTGCGATCAACTACAAAGGTCAAAACGTCGCGGAAGAAGTCCAAAAGCTCGCGCCGCAAGGCGTGAATGTCTTTTGGGAAACGTTGCGCGAGCCGAATTTCGACGAGATCGTCTCGCTGCTTGCCGAGCGCGGCCGCATCGTGCTGATGGCGGGGAGAGACGCTCGCCCCGCGTTTCCGGTCGGGCCGTTCTATGTGAAAGGCTGCTCGCTGCTAGGCTTTGTGATGTTCAAAGCGTCGCCGCTCGAGCAACGCCATGCCGCCGACGAAATCAATCGCTGGCTCGCCAGCGGCAAGCTCAAGCCGCAGATCGCCAAGGTGTTACCGCTCTCGCAGGCGGCGGCCGCTCACCGCCTGCAAGAAGACAACACGCTGCACAAGGCCGGCACCATCGCAGGTAAGATAGTGCTCACGCCCTAGTCTTGCGCTGCGATTTCAAAATCCGTAGGTCGAAGCCATGCTTCGACCAGGATAGATGCGCGACTACGCCACAAAGAAGCGCGACGCTTACTTCTTCACGCCAGCCGTATCGCGCAGCAGCTTCAATAGCTTCTCGATTTCTCGATGCGTGCGTTCGTTCTGACGAACGATGAGCATGTCACCATAGTACGTAACGGTGCCATGCCCACCAACATTGCTCCACGAATCAGGAGCGACGGTTTGCGTGACGACATCGATCAGTTGCGCAACGTCCGGTGCTAAGGGAGCTTGGTTCACTAAGACCGGACCACCCATGCCGCCACCGTAGCCACCTCCTGCCATGCCCGCGCCACCAGCCATGCCGCTACTTTGGCCTAACCCACCAACCGCTTCAAATCCAGGAGCCCCACTACCAGGGCCGGCTGGGGCTCCTTCGGCACTGGCTGCGTTTTCTTTCATACCGCCACGCCCAGCATGCAACCGCAATAGATCGGCAATGGGATAGGCTCTCACCTCGCTGGCTAATTCGAGGCTTTCGGCACTGGTGACGATGACAATGCCGTCGCGGATGACGTAGTCGAGCTCACCGGCTTGCTGCAAAGCCAAGTCGAGCAGCATGTCCGCCCGCACCTTCTTGAGCTGAATAGTGACCGGAGCATCGGCGTTGACGCCAACCTCCTCGAGCATCTTATGATTGATATAGGTTTCGACTTCCGTGGCATCTGCCACATACGCCAGCAGGTCGCGCAGCGGAGTTTCCACAAAATCCGCCGAGATATGCTTGGCCAACTTCTCTTGCGTGGCCGCATTGTTCTGGCTCATCGAGTCAGATGCCGGCAACTCTTGGGGTTTCGGTGTAACTTTCACCGCCTGCGCTTGGAGTTGCGCCACAATAGGTGCGGGAGCCGAGCCGGGCCACCAAATGGCCACCGAGCCGACAGTCAGTAAACACACGATGATGGCAGCCGTTGACAATCGCATCATCCACCTCGTTCTCTTCAGATAGGAATCGCCCCTGAACTTCAAGACAAGTTTGTGAGCCGCGCCGCATTCGGCGAGCGCCGCGCGCACCGCCTCGGCTTCTTCAGCGCCGGAGTCGCGCCCGGCTTCATAGACGGTAAGCACG
>JAEZGD010000405.1 GCA_023417165.1 Planctomycetota bacterium | reverse complement strand
CCGCTGGAGTTGTGCGAAGCACGCGACCCCAAGGGCCTCTACAAAAAAGCGCGCGCTGGCGAGCTGAAAGGGATGACCGGCATCGACGATCCGTACGAAGCGCCGCTGACGCCAGAACTGCGTTTGGACTCAGCCGCCGAGCAAGCGGAGGCCTTGGCGGATCGCGTGGTGAGCTACCTAATATCAGCCAATCTGATCGCCCCGTTGTCCCCACAAAGTTCGCAGGCAGACTGATTGTGTCGACAAGGGCATTGAATGCTGCCTTAACACAGCCTTTATGGTTAATTCCAATTGCTAGCAGGGTTGACGGTGGGGCGAGGTACTTCTTAGACTCAGGCGATATCAGGATGGCTTATCCAACGCCCCGGCAATGGACGCCAATTGTTTGAGGGCTCACCGAATCAGGATCTGCCGAACGCGCGGGGCAGGCGGCTTCGCAGTTTCGGCCATGCACGAGGAAAGCAAGGATGGCCAGCGCGGTTGAGATGGATGTTTGCTCGCGAGCCCAATCGGTGCTCGCTCAAAGCCCAATCTATGTGCTTCGCGAAGTTCAGGTCGAACAGTATGGCGACGCCTTGCTGTTGCGTGGCCGCGTCGACACCTTCTACCACAAGCAAATGGCTCAAGAGCTAGTGCGCAACGTGGCCGAAGGGATGCGTGTCGACAATGCGCTCACGGTCGACTAGCGCCGATGACGATGCTGAAAGTTCCAAACGCCAAGTTCCAAGTGCCAAGCAAAATTCGAATTTCGAAGCTCGAAATCCGAAACAAGCACGACGTTCGAAGGCACCAATGACCTAAATGGGAAGCAGGCACTTCGCGTTTCGGTCATTGCAGCATTCGATTTTGTTTGGGCTTTGGTGCGTGGAATTTGGAATTTCTGCTTACGCAGCCTGTCGGCGTTCTTGTAGCCGGTCTTCCACAGCGGCAAAGACGCGATCAACGTGCAGATCGACCATGCAGCGGTGATGCTTCAGCGGGCAAACGCGCTTGCCGCACGGTCCGCAAGCAACCGGTTCTTGCAGTGTGAGCGCGGCCTCTTGATAGTTGTCGCTCCAGCGCGGATCGGTGGGACCAAACAAAGCGATGGTCGGCACGTTGAGTCCCGCTGCGATGTGACGCGGGCCACTATCGGTGCTAATCACCAGGTCGGCCGCTGCCAAACAGCCTTTGCTCAAGCCAATGCTGGCAGGAAAATCGGTCAGGCTCACGACGCGCGGCTCATCCGCCAGGCGAACGATTTCAGCAGCGGCGGCGCGCTCAGCCGGTCCGCAAATCACCAGCACGGCCGCGTTGTACTTGCGCACGATGCGCTTCGCTAATAGCGAGAAATGCTCCGTCGGCCAGCTCTTCGCTGCGCCATACGCGCCGCCCGTGTTCAGCACGACGACGCGCTCGGCATCGTGCAGATGGAGCTTGCGCCACGCTTCGTCCGCGAGGGATTGTTCCCGCGAGGTCAGCGCGAGTTCGACATGCGGATCGTCGCTCGGCGCACCGGCCGCCGCGGCGATCTCCAGGTATTGATCCACCGCCGACCGAGGCAACTTGCGACCATGCTCGCGCGGCGTAATCAGCCGCTTGGTCAGCATCCAGCCGCGCATGTTATCGGTAAAACCGATCCGCTCCTTCGCGCCGCTCAGCCACGCCATCGCGCCCGTCGACAGCGAATTGGTAAATAGCAGCAGTTGATCGAACCTGTGGGTGCGCAGCGCTCGGCCAGCACGCCACACTTGCAATGTGCGGGGACGTGTTTTGAGGTTGTAGACGACTTGCTCGTCGAGCCACGGCGTCCCGGCCAGCACCTCGCCGACATAGGGCCGCATGATGCCCACTAGGTGAGCGTCGGCATAACGCTCGCGCACCGCGCGCAGCGCCGGCGTCGCCATCACGACGTCGCCAATCCAGTTCGGTAATACGATGCCGATGTTCATGCCGCGTGCCCCATCCTTAGGAACCGCATCTTATACGAGCTTTTGCTGGCGGCGCGAAGCGAGAAATCGGCGTTGCTGGCATGCCTTGGTTGTGGTACGAACTTCGCATGGCGCACGTCACCATCGATCTTGAACGCCTGAAAACGCCGCACTGCGGGCTCGGGCAATACTCGTTGCACCTGGGACGTGCGCTCGCCCAGCAGGCAGGCGACGAGCTGCAATTGCGGCTCTTCCTACCGCCGGGGCAAGCAGCGCTGTTTGCTGGTCTGCCGGTGGAATTCGATTTTGTCCGCTCATGGCGACGCGAAGCGTTGATGCGGCCGTTGCGACCACTGCTAGCAGCTCTGCCACGCCCGCGCGTCGATCTGTGGCACACCACGCATCAGCAGGCGAAGTATTTGCCGCTCGACGCGCGCACGCCGGTACTGCTAACGATTCACGACTTAAACTTCCTGCGTGAGGGCCGCCCTGCCAAGGTGGTGCGCGAGCTGCGCAGCGTGCAGCGATTGGTCGATCGCGCGGTAGCGGTCACCACAATCTCGCAATTCGTCGCCGGCGAAGTCCACGAGCACTTGAACCTGCGCGGCAAACCGCTGCACGTGATCTACAACGGCGCCTTCGCGGGTCCGCGCGAAGCGGCCATTCGTCCCGCCTGGTTGCCTGAGGGGCCGTTCCTGTTCACGATCGGCGACATCACGCCGAAGAAGAACTTCCACGTGCTAGTCGACTTTCTCGCCCGCATCGCCGACTACCGCCTGGTGATCGCCGGGCGAAAGGGACACGCCTACGCAGGCGAAATCGAAGCGCTGGCTCGCGAGCGGCAGCTTAGCGATCGCGTCCTGCTGCCGGGACCGATCAGCGACGCCGAGCGTGCATGGCTCTACGAGCATTGCGAAGCGCTCGTTTTTCCCTCGAAAACAGAAGGTTTTGGGCTGCCGGTGATTGAAGCGATGTCACTTGGCCGCCCGGTGTTTGTCTCGCACGCCACCAGCTTGCCCGAGGTAGCCGGGCCGCTGGGCTTTTACTGGCACGACTACTCGCCCGAGCACATGGCCGACGTCTTCCACGCTGGCCTGCAAACCTTCGCCGCCGATCCCGACTATTCCCGCAAGCTAAAGGCCTATGCCAGTCGCTTCACCTGGGACCGCGCCGCCGCCGGCTACTTGCAGGTCTATCGCGACCTGCTCGGCCTCCATCATCAAAAGCGAGCAGCGTGAGAAACAAAGTTCACCACGGAGACACGGAGGCACGGAGAAGACAGGAAGCCAGAAGAAAAGAAGAGAGCCGCGGATGAACGCCGATGCACGCGGATCAATCAAAGAATTTCTTTGAATTGCCTTATCTGCGTTCATCCGTGTTTATCTGCGGCTCTCGTCTGCTTGTTCTTCTCTTCTCCGTGCCTCCGTGTCTCAGTGGTGAATCCGCTGTTTCCTCTTTGAATTAAGCGGCTTTCCGCGGAGCAGAAATCGATTCGACGATGCGCGTGGTGGAGATGCCGTCGACGACGCCGGTGACGCAGACCTGGCCGCCATAAGCAGCGACGATCTCGTGGCCGACGATTTGTTCCGTCGTATACGTGCCACCTTTGACGAGCACATCGGGACGAATGGCGCGAAGTAGATCGCAAGGTGTGTCTTCGTCAAACACGACCACAAACGCCACGGCGGCCAGTGCGGCGAGCATCGCGGCGCGATCGTGTTCGTGAATCACAGGGCGTTGCGGCCCTTTCAGTTTGCGCACGCTGGCGTCACTGTTGACGCCGACAATCAGCATGTCGCCCAACGCCGCAGCTTCAGCCAGGTAGGTGACGTGGCCGACATGCAGCAAATCGAAGCAACCGTTGGTGAAGACCACTTTGCGGCCTTGGCTGCGAGCCCGCTCGGCCAAGAGCGCGGCTTGCTCCATGGTGCCGATCTTGTGCGAACCATTGCCGCGCGAAGCAAGTAGGTCGGCGCGCACTTCATCGCGCGCCAGCACCACCACGCCAGGCTGTTCGACTTCCAGCCCGCCGGTCACATTCGCCAACCGCACGGCATTTTCTGGCGAAACGCCGCCTGCCAGGCAAAGGCCCAAGGTCGCCAGCACCATATCGCCAGCGCCGGTAATGTCATAGACGTTGCGCACGCGCGTCGGAAAGACTTCGCCACGGCCATCGGCATACACCAAGGCCATGCCGTCGGAATCAAGCGTCACCACCGCCATTTCCGCGGCGAATTCGGCACACAATTGTCGCCCGGCGGCGATGGCATCGGCCGGCGTGCGAATCTTGCGACCGAGGGCCCGTTCGGCTTCGACGCGATTGGGCTTAATCATGGTCGCGCCGTGATAGCGATCGAATTGGCCATCGCGAATCGGATCGACCAGCACCGGCACGCCGCGCTCGCGCGCTGCGGCAATCACTTGTTGTAAGAGTTTCGGCGTGCAAACGCCTTTCGAATAATCGGCCACCAGCACGACGTCGCACGCGTCGAGCTGCGCGACAATGCCCGCCAGCAGTTGCGATTCGAGGTCGCCTGCCAGCGGCGTAGTGACTTCGTGATCGACGCGGAGAATCTGCGTGGGATGCTTCGCCTGGGCGCGGCCGACGAAGCGCTCTTTCACGGTGGTGGGACGCGAGGCATCCGCAAGCAGCAGCGAATGATCGACGCCGGCCGACGCGAGCAGGCCGCGCATCGCCTGGCCTGCTTCGTCGCTGCCAACCACGCCAGCGCAGATGACCTCAGCCTCCAGCCCGCGCAGCATGTTGCAGACATTGGCCGCACCGCCTAGGCGTTCTTCACGCCGCCCAGCGCGCAGCACCACGATGGGGGCTTCCTGGCTAATCCGCTCGGCATCGCCATAGGTGTATCGATCGAGAATCAAATCCCCCAGCACCAGCACGCGCGGCTGGCCCAGGCGATCGAGCGTTTGCAGCAAATCTGTATGGCTCATGGTTCCTCCGTGAAGCGCTGAGCGGGCGACATTATGAGCCAGAGACGCTGGATCTCCAAGAGCAACCAGTGCTAGCAAGGCAGAAGTGCCAAGCTCCAAGTGCCAATCCGGAATAGCCACTCGCCACTTGCCCATTGTTCCTTGGCACTTGGAAACTTGGACCTTGGAACTTTGCCCTCATTCCCGCTATATTTTGCCCTCTGACGCTTACTGCAAGGACGCTCATGTCTCGATATTCGCTGTTCGACCGCGGTCCCGTCCAACTTCGCCAACTGCGTGAGCGCGGGCATGACATGCTGGCCGCGAATGTGT
>JAEZGD010000302.1 GCA_023417165.1 Planctomycetota bacterium | reverse complement strand
CGATCCAACCGATGGTGCCCCACAAGCGGACCGGACCGAAGTCCTTCTGCGGATCCGAAAGGTTGGCGAACGCCATCGTGTTCGCCACTGAAATCGTCGGCACGTAGAAGAAGCAGTGAATCGCCATCAAGGCGAAGAAGATCCAGAAGTTCGGCCGCGTTGCCTCGCCGCTGGCGTCTTGGAAGTAGCTCCACGACAAATAACCGAAGCCCAGCATCGCCAGGCCGCCGACCAGGTGGCTAAACGCCAGATAGCGCTCGGCGGCAAAGTTGCGATCGACGAACTGGTTGGCCGCGAACATGGCGATGATGGCCGCCACAGGAAAGGCGCAGTTCAAAAATTCGGTCTGCCAGGTCTCAAATCCCAGCCCGCCTTTTCCAAAGAAGCTAAAGCTTAATGGCAGCCATGCGCCCCAGATAAAGAATTCCAGGAACATCATCACAGACAGCTTCCAACGCACGCCATTCATAAACTGGAGCTCGGGGGCTAGGGAGGCAGGGTTGCAGGGCGGCTCGTCCGCCGGGAAAGACGGATTCTAAAACAGACTTGCCGCGGAAGAAAGCGTAAGCCAGCCGTTCTGGCCAAGTTTGCGCGGTGTCACTACTACCTGGCGGGTTGGCGCAAGGAAGATACGATTCTTTGTCGTTAGCGGCGCAACTTCTGTTAGCGGCGGAAGGCCCCCACCATGCATTCCTTGGCTCGCCGCTACTTTCAGATAGGCAGCCTACCAGGCGAGCATGACCATGCTGCCTGGGCAGACATTGTCGGACACCGACTGCTACATCAGTGCGGGAGGGACCTGGGCCTGGGTCCAGTCCCGTGGCTTACACGCTTTTTTGACGGCCAATAACCGCAAAGGATTCGCCAGAACCAACCTTCGCCACGAGCCAGGAAATCGGCAGATCCAGTCCCGGATCAGCTCTTCCGCCGTTTTAGGAAGCTCACTGGGCCGCTTATTGTCGACCGCCCAGAAGGTCTTGAGGGCTTCCTGTTCGACATCGCCTTGCGCCTGGCGAACCATGCGCCGCCAATGAACGAACCAGTCCGAATACCGCCACAGCGAAAGCACAGGGCGTTTCCAATTCACGTCGGTCACGACCAGAATTCGGTTCTCGTCCCAGGCGTTGGTGGCAGGGTCGAAGTTGAACTTGAGGCACGATTCCAGCGTGGGATCGGTGCGGTACAGTCCCAGCGGTAGTTGAAACCCGCTGTCTCGCACTTGCAGGACGGCCTCTTGCCGCAGCGAGTAGAGATTGCCATGGATGCCCGAGATGGCGATCTGGAACTTGGCCAGTTTCTCGGCGGATCGGCCCATCACATCGATGCCTGTTGCCGCCTTGGCGTGCGGATGGGTGGTCAGCGCCGCTTCGAGCTTCAAGAACGCGTCTTCCCGCACCTCGACGTAGCCATCGATAAAAAAAGTGATTGCTCCGCCCGGCCAGATCTCGCGGATGTAGGTGTTCCACGCGTGGGCCTTGTCCCCCAAGGCAATGTGCCAGACGCGGACGGTTGCGGACGCCGAAGCATCGGCCTGCTTGGCGATTGCTTGGCGGAACTCGGCGGCCAAGGCGGCGTTCCCGTTGACGATGACGTCGATGATCGTCGAGCGCGTGCGGCAGGCAGCCTGACACGCCGCAATGACTTTTAGGAGTTGCGGGATCTTCTCACGCGACGAGAACACCGCAATCGACCAGGCAACCTCCGTTGAATGTGTCATTGTGTTCTCCCTCGACAAAGAAACCCACGCGCAACGCGTTGGTTCTGTGTGTCATTGCCAGGTCGAGATTTTGGAATGTCTCGCAAGCTCTCTGTCTGCTCCACCGCCTGAATCGGATGGATTGCATTAGCTGCCTTGAACGCTGCCAATATGCGGCGCTGCTTTTGCCTCGCATTATAGTGGGCTGTTCCTCGCCTTTCATGCGAGATTCTCTGGAATGGATAGTTTCCGTCTCTGGCTCCACCGACTGACGACGCAGTAAAGAAAGGTTTACACTAACGCAGCGCACGCGAAGCGTTCTTCGGTACTTGGCGAAGGTCGCCGCAGCGCCGAAGATAGTCCGCCAGCGGCAGATAGAAGCGATGGAAGTCGTCGCGCCGCACCTGCGCGGCTCAGGCCGTTTGGAACCTCTTGGAGCAACAGAGCGATGCCACGCGAAGTCCTCGATTATTTGCAACAGCAGCAGCCGAAGTTCCTCCAGCAATTGGCCGACATCGTCGCTATTGACGGCGTGAGCACCGACGGCCAGCATCGCCAAGAGCTGGCAAAAGCGGCGGCTTGGACAAAGCAAGCCTTGCAACAGGCTGGCTTTACGAAGGTCGAGGCGCATCCGCTGGAAGCGGGCGCCGATTTGATCGTGGGCGAGATTATTGTCGATCCGGCGCTGCCGACGGTGCTGTGCTATTCGCACTATGACGTGCAGCCTGTCAGCCCCGAACATTGGACCAAGACCACGCCCTATGCTATGACCACCGACGGCGAGTTTGCTTATGGCCGCGGTGTGCAAGACGACAAGGGCGGCTTGGTCGCGCAGTTGGCGGCGATTGAAGCGTATCACGCCACCGGTCGGCAGTTGCCCGTCAATGTCAAGATGCTGGTCGAAGGTTTAGAAGAGATTGGCAGTCCTGGGCTAGTGCCGTTCATCGCGCAGCATCAAGACCTGCTCAAAGCCGACGTAATTGTCGTCACCGATACCGACAACCTGCGGATCGGCGCGCCGGCGATCACCAATTCACTGCGCGGCAACATGGCGCTCGATATTGTTGTGCGGTCGTCGAAGTTTCCTTCGCATTCCGGCACCACAGGCAATGGCCTGGCCGATCCGGCGCTGGCGCTGTGCGAGTTACTCGCGCGGCTACAAGCTTCTGGCGGACGCTATGCAGTGCCGGGCTTCTACGATCAGGTGCGCGGGCTGTCGCCGGACGAACAAGCAATGATGCGCTCGCTAGAAACTGATGAAGCCACGCTGCGCAAGCGCTTTGGTGTCGTTGATGGCGTACAGCTGGCATCGCCTGCGAATGAGTTCTTGCTGCGCACCACGCGCTGGCCGGCGGTGACCGTGATTGGCTTGGAAGCGGGCTCGCTCTCGCATCCATCGAATCAGGTGCTGGCTGAAGCCAAAGCGATTTTGTCGGTGCGCTTGGTGCCTGATATGGATGTCGAAACGACGTCGCGCCTGCTGCAAGACTTCTTGACGACGCAGGCTCCGTGGGGCGTGCAGGTGGAAGTCACTCCGCATGGCGCTGGCGTGGGTCCATGGATGGCCGCGCCCGAGGGCGAATCGTTTACCGCGGCGCTGGCGGCGCTCGAGCAAGGCTATGGTCATCCCGCGGCGTATCTCGGCTCTGGCGGAACGATTGGCTATGTTGGTCCAGCAAGCGAACTGCTGCAAGCGACGCCGCTGCTGCTAGGCATCAGCGGTGGCAATGCACACTCGCATGACG
>JAEZGD010000270.1 GCA_023417165.1 Planctomycetota bacterium | reverse complement strand
TGGCCGCCCTGTCTGGATCGAAGACGTCGTGCTGGACCGGAATTTTCCTCGCGCCGCATCCGCTCAGCAGGAAAATTTGCATGGCGCGGTTGCCTTTCCAATTCGCCTGAAGGGAGAAGTCGTCGGCGTCATTGAATTCTTCAGTCACGACATTCGCGAACCCGACGACGAACTGCTGCGCATGTTCGACGCGATCGGCAGCCAGCTGGGCCTGTTTATCGAGCGCGAACGGGTGATGGTCGCCTTGCAATGCGCCAAGGATACGGCCGAAGCGGCCAGCCGCGCCAAGAGCGAGTTCCTGGCCAATATGAGTCATGAGATTCGCACGCCGATGAACGGCGTCATCGGCATGGCTGAACTGCTTGGCCAAACCATGCTCGCGCCGGAGCAGCGCAACTACCTGCGCGTGATTCGGCAATCGGCGGAATCCCTGCTGCGCCTACTCAACGATATTCTCGACTTCTCGAAGGTGGAGGCCGGAAAGCTAGAACTCGAGCAGATTCAGTTTCGCCTACGCGACTGCCTTGGCGAGGCGGGCCAAACCCTGGCGGTGCGGGCGGCCGAAAAGGGCCTGGAACTCGCATGTCATGTGGCTCCCGATGTTCCCGACGCGCTGCTGGGCGATCCCAACCGCCTACGGCAGGTGCTGCTGAATCTCGCAGGCAACGCGATTAAGTTCACCGAGCAAGGCGAGGTCGTGATCAGCGTGCTAGAAGACGAGCGACACCACGACCGACTACGTCTGCACTTCATGGTGAAGGACACTGGCATCGGGATCCCCGCCGACAAGCATCAAGCGATCTTTGAGGCCTTCAGCCAGGCCGATTCATCGACGACAAGGCGTTTCGGCGGCACGGGATTGGGACTCGCGATCACGCGCCAGTTGGTCGAACTGATGCGCGGTCGCATTTGGGTGGAAAGCGAGCCTCAGCATGGTTCGACGTTTCATTTCACCGCCGAGTTCGGCGTAGCGACTGAAGTCGATCTCCCTGAGCTCGCGACGCTTTCGCGTTTGCAGCAAACGCCGGTATTGATCATCGATGACAATGCCACCAATCGCTGGATCTTCGAGGAGGTTTTCAAAAGCTGGCAGATGGCGCCTACTGCGGTCGATAATGCGCGCAGCGGCCTAGACACGTTGGCCGTTGCGGACGCTCGCGGCGCGCCATTTTCGCTGGTGATTCTTGACTGCATGATGCCCGGCGTCGATGGCTTTGGATTCTTGGAATTGCTACACACGGAGCAACCGAACTGCCAGGCCGCGATCATCATGGTGTCGTCGGCCATCGACGCTCGCCATCTCGCGCGTTGCCGCGACCTAGTTGTGGCGCGCTATTTGAACAAGCCAGTGATTCAGTCCGAACTACTCAACGCTGTGCTCGCGACACTGGGGCAACAACCGCCGTCGGTCAAGTCCAGCGGAGGTTTGAACTCCGATGTGCCGCGTGAACGTCCCTGCCTGCGCATCTTGCTCGCAGAGGATGGCATCGTCAATCAGCAAGTGGCGGTTGGAGTGCTCAGCAAACGCGGGCACCAAGTGACGCTCGCCAGCGACGGCATTCAGGCGATTGCCGCCTGGCGACGCGAACCCTGTGACTTGATCTTGATGGACGTACAAATGCCAGGCATGGACGGCCTCGAGGCGACGCGCGTCATTCGCCAACGGGAACGCGCCTCGGGCAATCATGTGCCGATTATTGCTATGACCGCCAACGCGATGGCTGGCGATCGGAATATCTGCCTGGCCGCCGGCATGGATGGCTACATTGCCAAACCCATCGATTTTCAAAAGCTCTATGCGGTCCTAGCGGAATTTGCGCCGCTGAACGGTGAGCATGAAGTGACCTTGAGCGAGCCAATGGCGGCCTACACTGCGCCGACGATCGATCATGAAGTTTGTAATCTGCATGCTGTGCTTCAGCGCGTGCCTGGCGGCTTGGATACAGCGCGCCAGTTGGCGCACGCCCTGCTGGAAGAATGTCCCAAGCTGATGCAAGACATTCATGAGGGCCTGGATGCGGCCGATGCCACGCGCGTTCGTCGCGGCGCGCATACAATGAAGGGGTCGGCCAGCCTCTTTGATGCTCATACGGTCATGGCCGCGGCCGAACGTGTCGAAGCACTGGCCCGCGCCGGTAACCTTGCTGCTGCGGGGCCACTAGTCGCCGAGTTAGACTGCGCCGTCATCTGTTTAATGGCGGCCCTAAGACAAGCCACTTGCGTCACCAACTGAATTCCGGAATGCTCATCTCCCAAGGATTCCAACATGCCCACAGCCCTGATTGTTGATGATGCGTTGCTGGACCGGCAAATCGCCCAGGCGTGTGTTGAAGCGCTCGGTTGGACCGCCCTTTCCGCCAGCAACGGCCGCGACGCGCTGCAGATGATTGAACAAGACCGCCCGCACGCGGTGTTAACCGATCTGCAAATGCCGGAGATGAGCGGCCTGGAACTGGTGCAGCAAATCCGGATGCGATTTCCGCGACTGCCTGTGATTCTGATGACCGCGTATGGCAGCGAAGACATCGCCGTCCAAGCACTCAATGCCGGCGCGATCAGCTACGTTCCCAAGAAGCATCTCAAGCAATACCTGGGCGATGCCCTGCGCGCGGTGCGCACCGCGGTCGAAACGGTATTACAGCGCGATCAGGTGCGCCACTTGCTCTCCTTTAGCGAAACGCAGTTCATTCTTGGCTACGAACCGCACGGCCCCACCTCGCTCATCAGTTACATTCAGGACGGCCTCGAACGGTTGAACTTTTGCGATGAATCGGGTCTGATGCGCATCGGCATGGCGTTGTCGGAGTCGCTCACCAATGCCATCGAGCATGGCAATCTGGAGCTTGATTCCTCGCTACGCGAAAGCGAACAGGAATATCGCCAGCAAAGCGAGTCGCGCATCAAGCAGCCGCCGTTTTGCGACCGGCGAGTTTATGTCACGGTGCGTCTGGCCCAGTCAGAGGCACTGTTTGCGATTCGCGACGACGGCCACGGCTTTGATCCGTCAACGCTGCCAGATCCAACGGATCCCGAGAATTTGCTGCTGCCGAGCGGGCGCGGCATCATGCTGGTGCGCACTTTTATGGACGAAGTGCGTTTCAACAGCCAGGCGAATGAGATCACGATGATCAAGCACCGCGCGCCCGAAGGCGTTTAGGCCGCGCTCTCGGCGTCGTCCCGCTCGATCGCGTCCGGGTTGATATGGCCGTCTTCGCTGACATCTTCAAATCGCACGCTCACGCGCTTCGAGACGCCCGACTCTTGCATCGTCACGCCATACAGCGTGGTGGCGGCGGTCATCGTCTTCTTGCTATGCGTCACAACCACAAATTTCGTCCAACCCAAGAAGTCGCGCAGCACATCGACAAAGCGGCCAATGTTCGCTTCGTCAAACGGAGCGTCAACTTCGTCGAGCACGCAGAACGGGCTCGGACGGAACTGAAAGATCGCTAACAATAACGCGACGGCAGTGAGCGCCTTTTCACCACCAGAGAGCAGCGAATTATTGAACGACGGCTTGCCGGGCGGCGTAGCAATGATCTCGACGCCAGCCTCCAAAATGTCGACGTTTTCTTCCAGCACGATATCGGCCTTGCCGCCGCCAAATGCCTTGCGATACAGCACCTGGAAGTTGGTGCGAATCGCTTCTAATGTCTCGATAAACAGCCGCCGGCTGTCGGCATTGATCTTCTGAATAATCTTCTCGAGCGCGTCCTTGGCAGTCGCCAGATCGTTGTATTGTCCGCTCAGAGCAGCAAACCGCGCCTCCAACTCGTCGAGTTCCGAGAGCGCATCCATGTTGACCGCACCAATGTGATTGATCTTGCGACGCAAGGTGGCAATCTCATCTTCGACATCGGGACGCTGGTCAGCACCTTCTGCGTCTTCCGCTTCCCCCGCGGGATCACCCTCAGGAGCGAACTCGATGGCGGGCAATGAAATCGAAGCGATATCAATGCCGTAATCATCACGCAAGCGATCGGCCAGCGTTTGCCGCTCGTGGCGCACTTCGTTGGCGGCTAACTCTTGTTCGTGCTGCAAATCTTCCTGTTTGCGCAACGCCCGGCGAGCGCTGGCGATCTCGTCCGTAAGAGCCTGACGCTCGGCGGTCAGCAATTGTTGACGCTCGATTAATTGGCTGAGCTCGCGCGCGATGGCTTCTTTTTGCAAATACAGTTCCGCCGCCTGCGCGGTGGCGGTCAGGATGGCGCGCTCGGCGAGCAACTGGCGCTCAAGGCAGTTAGCCAATTGACCGCGTGCGTCGGTAGTGACGCGCTCGCGCTCCCGCTGATCGTCTTGCAACTGCACCAGTCGAGCGCGCAGCGCTTCGAGCCGCTGTTCGCTCTTGGCAAGCGAGATGCGTTGGGCGGTCACTTCCTTCACACGCGCGTCGCGCTCGTGGTTGGCGGCATCAAGCTGCTCTTGGTTTTCACGCAAGCGTTGTTCAAGTTCAGCAACCGCGGCCTCCGTCGTTGCCAGTTCTTGGCGTTTGGCTTCTAACAGCCGCGCGAGCTCTTCTTGCTGAGCCGTTGCCAAGGCTTCGTCCGCCGAAAGCGTCGCTTGCTGACGTTGCAGTTGCGTGCGGTGATCTTCGGCCGTGCGCTGACGAAAACGCTGTTCGGCGAGGGCCTTTTCGTCCGTTTGTAGCCCTGCCACAATCTGCGCGCGGGCGGTCTCGTGGGTTTGAATCTCGGCCCCGATGCGACCAAGTTCGGCCTGTTGGGCTTGGATCTGATGATGAATAGCCACCAGTTCCAGCTTGATCGCCCGCAGTTCGCTGCGCCGCGAAACCAGCCCCACCCCCGTGCCGCCCGATCCGGCGAGCAAAGTACCATCGAGTTCCAACACCTCGCCGCCGCGTGTGACAAAGCGAAGCCGCCGCGTGGCGTGCAAACGTTGAAGACGGAAGGCGTCGGTCAGCGATTCCACCAGCCAGGTGCGACTCAGTAGCCGCCCGACCAGGTCGACATTGGTGGCGTCGACTTCGACGAGCGTATCAGCACGACCAATCACACCGGGCTGGCCGACCAAGTCATTGTCGGCGGTCAACGACGCAACCGCATGCGTGTTGAGCTGGATCAGGCCAACACGCCCCGGCAGGCGCGCTTCGCCGCGGCTCAAAGCGGCTAGCAAATCGTCGCCATCAATTACGATGTGTTGCGCGGCGGTGCCGAGCGCCGCATCAATAAGCGGCGCCCATTCCACCGGCGCGCGGACATAATCAGCCACGACTCCACAAATTTCGCGCAGTGCGCCGGTGCCGTCTTCTTCCTTGGCTTGCAGCAGTTCGCGAACGCCGGAGGTGAAGCCTTCGTACTTGTTTTCCAGTTCGTCAAGCAGCCCTTCGCGCGCTTTGACTGCTCGCAGCTTGGCCTGGGTTTCAGTCAGGTCTGCCTGGCGTCGTTCGAAGAGGCGGCGCTGCGCATCGAGCTCTTTTTGGACGGCTTCTAGCTGCGCGCTGTGCTCCGCCATCGACTGCACGAGTTCCACTTCGCGGCTGCGCAGTTCGTCTAGTTCCTGATCGATCGCCAGAGTGGCGGAACCTAGTTCTTGCAGCCGCGACTGGCAGCGTTCCACCGTCATGGCTGCGGTAGCTTGCTGTGTTTCGAGGGTCGTCGCCTGACTGCTGAACTGCGCCGCGGCGCGGAACTGCGCAGCATGCTCGCGGCGCTGCGCTTCGCCTTGCTGACGGAGTTGATCGTAGTCGCGTGTGAGCGCCGCCAGGCTGGTTTCGAGGGCTGCCAGCGCGCCCGCGACGGTATTATGATCGTGGCTGGCCTGCTCGGCTTCGAGCATCGTTTCCCGCAGTTTCGCCAGCGAATCGACGACGCGCGTCGACATGGTGGCGATGTTCTGCCGCAGGCGACCGGCTTCTTCCTCCAATTCGCAGACGCGGCTGCGTTGATGTTCGATCTGCGATTCCAGCCCGGCGATTTGCTCGCGATTGCGGGCATAGCGGGCTTCCGCGCTGCGCAAGTCTTCCCCAGCAGCAGTCAGGTCTGTTTCCAGCGATTGGGCCCGCGCTTCGTGCTGTTCTAGCTCGCTCGACAGCGTCGCGATTTGCGCCCGCACGACCGTTAGCGAGCCTTCCAACGACGTTAGTTTGGCGGTCAGCGCTCGCCAATCAACCAAGCCCGCCTGCGTCCGAAGTTGTTGCAGGCGGTCGCTATACTCGCGATAACGCTTGGCTTTGGCGGCTTGCGCGCGAACCGACTTGAGGCGATTCTCAACCTCTTCCACAATGTCGCGCAGTCGCAGCAAGTTTTGATCGACGCGCTCAATCCGGCGCTGGCATTCGATCTTCTTGGCCTTGAAGCGGCTGATGCCGGCGGCTTCTTCGAAGATGGCGCGGCGATCCTTGGCCGAGGCTTGTAGCAACCGGTCGACCTTGCCTTGCTCGATCAAGCTATAGGCATCGACACCAACGCCGGTACCGCGGAATAAATCGCGAATATCTTTTAGCCGGCAGGGCTGGCGATTGATGAGGTACTCGCCTTCGCCGCTGAGATAAACACGACGGCTGACATGCACTTCGGGTGCATCGATGGGCAAGCGACCTTCGCTGTTATCGAAGATGATCGTCGCTTCGGCCATGTTCATGGGCTTGCGGCTACCCGAACCGCCACCCTTGAAGATGACGTCGGCCATGTCCTTGCCGCGCAAACTCTTGGCGCTCTGTTCGCCAAGCACCCACTTCATGGCGTCGACAATGTTGGACTTGCCCGAGCCGTTGGGCCCGACCACCACCGTGATGCCGGCCGGGAACTCAAAGCGTGTTTTGTCGGCAAAGCTCTTAAAGCCGACGAGTTCCAAGGCTTTGAGCATCGTGAAGCGCTTCGTACTGCGGACAGAGGTTGCGGAAACTCACGCCGATGAAGCGCCGACTGCCCAGCCCCAAGCTAATGGTTTTCAGCGCTTCACTTCCACCACATCATCTTACTCCAGATGCCCTTCTTTTTCGATGCCTCCTCATCGGCCGCGGCCTGCTGTTCGGCCTCAATCGCGGCCGCCATGGCGGCATCGTCCTTCTCGCCATCCTTGCCGCCGTCCTTGGCCAAGCGGTTGGTAAACATTTCGGGCAGCGGGTTTGCGGGCCGGCGGCGATTGGCAGCGGTAATATCGTTGGCCGCGACCTCCTCGAGCTGCTTTTCCAGCAGCCGACTCGATTGAGGAATGGCGTCGACCACCACGCGACCCGCCAGGTAGTTATGCCGCTTGGCTTCGTGCACCAGGTGCAGCAAATCTTCGTAGCGTCCCCCCAATTCGGCCACGGTTCGCACCACGTCCTGAAGCTGGGTCGTGCAGGCTTCGACCTTGTCCTGTTGCCCCGGCGTAAAGCGGCTGACGCGCAGTTCGCGCTCGCCGATGCGCTTCACGACAATCGACTGCCCGGCATAGCAAAAATCGGTAGGCAGCAGTTCCAGATGATCGCCGAAGATCACCATCTCCGGCTTTGACGATTGGGTAAAATGGACCATCGGATCGGCGCTCGACGGAATCGCGTGCACCGAATATTCGTCATGAAAGGTCTTGCCGACCAGCAGCGAGTCTTTGGGATTGCGCGTGCGCAGCGCACGGAACGCACCATAGCGGGTCTCGGCGCTGGACACATGCAGCAGTTCGTTGAGCGCCGAATAAGAATCCAGATGGGCCATCGCGGTAAGCGCCGTCAAAGCGTGCCAGCGAAACGCCGGCTCGTGCATGGCCGCCTCTTTCAGCGGCGTCACGCATTCTTTGTCATCGAGATATGCGAGCGCTTCGGCTGAATAGAAGCGAACCTCAGGGTTATCCGAAAGCAACCCCTTCTTCAGCACTGGAATGCCGTCTTTGCCCAAAGCCTCTAACTGCAAGGCGGCGTTCGGCACCGTGGTAGGGTCCATCACCAACTTGCCGAGCAACATGATGCGGTTGGCGCGATCGGAAGGGCTTTCGTTGAAGGCAATGTTGCGGATGACGCGAATATAGCGCGCTGTGTTGTGCCGATAGCGAGGATGCAGCTTCAGTTCGATGTAGTTATCGTCCTTCGGCTTGGCCACGCCGGCCTTGATGTTGTTCTGATCGAACGTGTGGAACCGCGAGTTCACCGCGGTGCCAATCGCCGAGGTGGTTCGCACCGAATACGGCTCGTCTTTGACGACGAGCCCCATCAGGCGATCCTTCATCGCCACGCCTCCGCTTTGCACGCGACCGCAGGTTTCCAACGTTGGGTCGGTGGAATGGCTGAACACCGCGTCCACAACGACCGGCCCCTGCCCAATCGCCTGGATATGGCCCGTGCGAATGCTGTTGCCTAGGAATTCGGTTTCACGCATGCGGGTTTGCATGAGCCAGCCGCGGCGCAGGCTGGTCGTTTCGGTGCGCGGCGCGATGCGCACTTCCAGATCGAATCGATCACCTTTTTGGCACCCAGGCGGCAGATAACCGCGGACGATCACCATCGCGGTTTCAGGCGAAGCCAAAACCTGGTTGGGATTATCGACCTCGTGCGACTGCATCTCGGCCATCAACGTTTGACGCTGCGGCGACGGCGGTGGATCGCTACCCGTATTTGCCAAGCCGGTCACCAGCGCAATGCTTTCTACCTTTTGGTAGTTGAAGCCCCACGTCGTGGTAATGTCGCCAATGAGCTTGACGCGCTTCTCGACATCTTCGTCGAAGTAGTTCTCGGATTCTGGGCTTTGCGAGCGCACCAGCGGACCGGTGCATCCTGTTAGCGAAAACCCGCAACTGGCTGCGATCATCAGTCGCAGAAAGTGGCGGCGTTGTTCCACAATCGCGTCGGCCAACACGTGCGGCATCATGCCTGGGCAGCTCCCTCGAGAACGCTATGGGTGTAGTAG
>JAEZGD010000256.1 GCA_023417165.1 Planctomycetota bacterium | reverse complement strand
GACTCTGGCATGGTCAGCGTCAGCTTATAGCCGCGCTGAGCGCAGACGAACGCCAGCGCGATGCCTGTGTTGCCGCTGGTGGGCTCGATGATTTGCGTCTCTTTGTTGATGATGCCGCGCTGCTCGGCATCGGCGATCATGGCCTGGCCGATACGGTCTTTGACGCTGTTGAGCGGGTTGAAGTACTCGCACTTGGCATAGATCGTCGCGCCGCCTTCGGGGCCCAGGCGGTTGATCTGGACGAGGGGGGTGCGTCCGATCGAGCCGCAAATATTGTCGTATGCCTTGTCGTGTCCCATGGTCAGAGATTCCTTCTTTCTTTCGTCGTAAGTCTAAGCCACCCAACGACAAGTAGTGGAACGGATGCGTGGTTTGAAATCAAGTGCGGAACTCCTGCAAACCACCCCGGCAAGCCTCGCGGGGATGACATTGCCGCAAGCTGGACCGGCGATTTAGCGTGCCCAGGAGATCATCAGCGAGCCCATCAGCCCTGGATCGATGCCGATCTCGTCCCGGCGATCGCCGGTGAAACTGTCGGACTGAAAAATCTGCCGATCAAAGACATAGGCCGCCGAAACATCGGCCTTAAAGCCCCACACCAGATCGCGCTCCACGCCCACTTTCAGTCGCTGATCGAAAAAGTACAGGCGGTCGTCGTCGCGCTCGCGCTCCGACAACCAATACGTGTCGTTTGTCACTTCATACCCGCCATACAAGCACCAGGCCTCGCCCAGGCGTTGCTTGGCCAGCAGTTGAACGTTGGTCAGCGGCACATAGGACGCGCTCAGCGAAAGCGTTTCGGTCGCTTGATAATCGATGGCGAATGGCACACCAATCTTCATCGTCAACTGGTCGTTCGGCCGCCACACATAGGCCACGCCAGGAATCGGAAAGGGCAACTGCGACGTCGGCGAATAGATCAGGCTGAAGTTCCAGGCATCGCGCTCGCCGCTGGGCACATTCAGAAAGCCGATGACCGTGGCCGTCATATCGCGCAGGCCGCCGAACGGTTCGTCGCTGGCCGAGCCAACGTTGAAAATGCCTCCGACTTGCCAGCC
Organism: Planctomycetota bacterium; assembly: GCA_023417165.1. GTDB lineage: Bacteria > Planctomycetota > Planctomycetia > Pirellulales > Pirellulaceae > JAEZGD01. Next base: position 2,106 of record JAEZGD010000256.1, on the reverse strand, counting down.
ATTATCGAGATCGCGGAAGTGCATCGCGCCGACGCTCACCTTCCACAGTTCCTCTGGCAGCGGCTGTTGCGAGTCAGGCAAGATCGCGCTGCTGCCAATTTCCAGTCGCTGCAAACCGCCCGTCGCCAACCAGACGTTACCTTCTTCGAGCCACAGCGGCGCGGCCAGGTTCAGCGATTCGCCGTTCATGGTCAATTCGCCAGGCTGCGTGGTCAACGACTGCGCCGGCATCCAAAACATACTCGCCCGCACTGGCGAGCGTTGATCCCCACCAACCATGCCGGCGCGCTTGGGGCGTTCTGGCTCGGGCGGCGCGAAGCGGAACTCCTCTTCCTGATCGATGGGTGGCAAACGACGCGGGTCTTCCGCGAAGAGATTCTGGCGAGGTTCGAAGGGCTCGTATCCAGCTTCGTCGTATTCAGCCGCCAGCAGGCGCGCACCGCAGGTCATCAGTCCCAGCGCGACTATCAGTGCTATCCCGCGCGATTTCGCCATGCGCCACTTCATTTCGCGGATCCAAACGGCAGGACAGTACGAGAACCGCCGGTCGCGGTCAAGCGATCCGCGTTTTCGCAAGCTGCTAGCGACCGCTTCGCCCTTTGGCATCACTGGCGCGGGACGCGATCCCCCTCACTTTCCGGACATAGGATTTTGATTCTAGCGAGTCAGCCAGCCAGCAGTGGTCGACCGCAGCAGTTACACTAGAAGGTCCCACCAATCCCCCTCTCCCTAGGATGATCTGCCATGAAGATAAGTATGCGTTTTGCCGCTACGGTCGCAGTGCTGTGCTTTGCGAGCGTCGCCGCCGCCGAAGATTGGAAGCCGCTGTTCGACGGCAAGTCGCTCGATGGCTGGACGCAGCGCGGCGGTCAGGCGAAGTATCGTATCGAAGACGGCGCGATCGTCGGCACCAGCGTGCCCAACACACCTAACTCGTTCTTGTGCACGAACAAAGATTACGGCGACTTTGTTCTGGAACTGGAATTCAAGGTCGACAAGGAACTCAACAGCGGCGTGCAGTTCCGCAGCCAGTACCTCGACGAAGCGCGCGAGGTCGAGTACATGGGCCAAAAGATCAAAGAACCCAAGCAGCGCGTCTTTGGCTATCAATGCGAGATCGATCCCTCGCCACGCGCCTATAGCGCCGGCATCTATGACGAGAGCCGCCGCGGCTGGCTGAAAGACCTGAAGGAAAACGAGGCCGCTCGCAAAGCCTTCAAGGCCGGCGAGTGGAACAAGTTTCGCATTGAATGCCAAGGCGATTCGATCAAGACCTTCATCAACGATGTGCCTGCGGTCGACATTAAAGACGGCCTGACTCCCAAGGGCTTCATCGCCTTGCAGGTGCATGGCGTCGGTAAGCGTGAAGAGCCGCTTGAAGTCCGCTGGCGCAACGTGCGAATTCAAGAGAAGTAGGCCGAGATCGCACGGTACGAGCCTTTGACAATCACGCTTTCTCTTTCCAACAGCCGGTCCCATGCGCGCGTTGTTCCTCATCACGCTCTGTCTGCTTCCTTCGTTGGCCACAGCCGAAGGACTTCTTGATCCGGCGTTGGCCTGCCAGGCGAAGCGTTCTTCGCCTGTCACCTATGAAGCGGAACTCGCCGCGATCGTCACCGCGCCGTATCACACCAAGACGCTTAAGGTCTGGTTGCCCATTCCGCCCAGCGACGAAACCCAAACGATTAAGTCGCTGGCCTGGAGCACCTTTCCCAGCGAGATCGAACCGCAGCTAACGACCGAGAAAGTGCACGGCAATCGGTTCGCCTACTACGAGTTCGATCATCCGGAAGGGGCACAGATCATTCGCCATCGCTTTCGCGCGACGACGCACGATCTGCACTGGAACATTGAGCCCGCTAACGTCTCGATGCCGACGGACTGGCCCGAGAGCTTCGCGGCATACTTGAAGAGCGATCAGACGGTCGTCGTCAATGACCAGATTCGGCAGCAGTTGCAAAGCATCGTGCCTACACGGAGGAGTCCCGCTGCCGATCTGACCAGCGTGATACTCTGGACGCAGCAGACGCTGAAGTATGATCACGGCAAAGCGTCACTCGCCGCCAGTTCGCTGCACGCGCTCGAAACCAAGACTGGGCATTGCAG
>JAEZGD010000492.1 GCA_023417165.1 Planctomycetota bacterium | reverse complement strand
GTTGCGCACTTCGCCGCCGCAGCAAACCACGCCACCGCCTTGGCAATAGCTGATGTGGCAGCCGACGATGTTGGTCTGATGCAAGTTGACGGCATCCAAGTACACGCCGCAGCCGCGATTCTCATAAATATGGCATTCGCCGATCAACACATTGCGATTGCGTTTCACCAGATGCACGCCATGCAAACAGTGACGAATCACCGCACCGCGCACCGTAAGCTGAAACGTGCCGGAAGCTTCAATGCCACAAGCTTCGGGATGCGCGCCGGCGATTTCTAAGCCTTCGACGCGCGGCGTGCGTTCGTGTTCCCAGACGCCCGGCTTGATCGACGTGGGATCCGCGGTGCCGCCATGCGTACCGACAAAGCGAATCGCGGGGCCAGCCCCTTCCATGCGCAACGTCGCGGTGCCATCGGAGGTAAAGCTCGTGTAGCCGACTTTGTCGAGATTGACGACGATGGGCTGCGAGATGCGATACGTGCCTGGCTCGAAACGAATGCTTCCCAGCTTCGCATCCACCGCGGCTTGAATGGCCGCCGTATCGTCGGCAACACCATCGCCGCGCACGCCAAACTCCGCCAGCGACTTCGCCGGGCGAGGCCAACTGGCCGCGATTCCGATCACTGCGACGGTCGCTACCAAGAGCACCAGCACACAGCGCGTCGCATACAAACGGTTCGTGAACAAGTGCATGGGCGGTCTCCTCGTGTGGCAGGGTTGGCAGCAGCGGCCAGTAGGGCCAGTATCCGCGTGCGATTGTGATTCCTGTCTACCGCCGAGGCAAGCGCCGCTGCGCAGAATCAACCGCTGGCCGATTCCAGCGTTTCCCAGCGCGTGTAGGCATTCGCCAACTGCTCTTCAAGCGTCTTCAGCCGTGCCTGCTCGGCGGCGATTTGTTCCTTTGGCTGTTGATAGAACTGCGGCTGCGCGACGGTTTCATGCAAAGTGGCGATGTCGGCTTCCAGCTTCTCGATCTTATTAGGAAGATCAGCCAACTCTTGCTGCTCTTTGTACGACAAACGGCGTTTGCGTTCCGGAGCGGGCGTGGGCGCTGCGGTGGTCGTTTCGCGCGCGACCGGCTTTGCAGGCGCAGGCGGCGGCACGCTCGCGGCGCGCTGGCGCACCCAATCGTCGAAGCCGCCGACGTACTCTTTAATCCCCCCTTGCTCGAAGACAATCGTGCTGGTCACGACATTGTTGAGAAACTCGCGGTCGTGGCTGACCACCAGCACAGTGCCATCGTACTGCACCAGGCGATCTTCCAGCATCTCCAGCGTTTCGGCATCGAGATCGTTCGTCGGTTCGTCCAAGACGATGACATTCGCCGGCTTGGCGAACAACCGGGCGAACAAGACGCGCGCTCGCTCGCCACCCGAGAGAAACTTTACCAGCGTGCGCGCCCGCTCTGGCGAAAACAGAAAGTCCTGCAAATAGCCAATGATGTGGCGCGACTTGCCGTTAATGAAGACGTTGTCATAGCCATCGCCGACGTTCTCTTGCACGGTGGCATCTTCGTTTAGCTGCTGCCGCAACTGATCGAAGTAAGCGATTTGCAAGTTGGTGCCTAATCGGATCGAACCCGCTTGCGGCGGCAGTTGTCCCAGCAGCACGCGCAACAACGTCGTTTTGCCGACGCCGTTGGGCCCGATGATGCCAATCTTGTCGCCGCGCAGCACGGTCGATGAAAAGTCGCGCATGATGGTGCGATCGCCATACGCGAAGTTGACGTCCTCCACTTCAGCCACCAGCACGCCGCTGCGCTGCGCCTGCTGGATTTCAAGTTCGACCTTGCCGCCAGGCGCGCGCCGCTCGCGTCGCACCGCGCGCATCTTTTCGAGCGCACGTACGCGGCCTTCGTTGCGAGTCCGACGCGCTTTGATGCCGGTGCGCACCCAAACTTCTTCTTGCGCGAGCTTCTTGTCGAACAGTGCGTTCTGTTTCTCTTCAGCTGCGAGCGCGTCTTCTTTGCGCGTCAGGAAGGTGTCGTAGTCGCACGACCAGTCGAACAGCCGACCGCGATCAATTTCCCAAATGCGTGTCGCCAGCTTGCGCAAGAACATCCGATCGTGCGTGACGAACATCAGCGTGCCATTCCAACGCAGCAGGAAGTCTTCCAGCCACGCAATGGCTTCGATGTCGAGGTGGTTCGTCGGCTCGTCCAGCAGCAACAAATCGGGCGCAGCGACCAGCGCCTGCGCCAGCAGCACGCGGCGCTTCATGCCTGACGACAGTTCGGCAAACGAGCGCGTGCCGTCGAGGCCGGTCTTCGACAAGATTGTTTCGATAGCATGCTCGCACTTCCACGCATGCTCGTGATCGTCTTCGTTGGCTGGCAGGCCGGCAGCGACCACATCATGGATCGTGCCTGACAGATCTTGCGGCACTTCCTGCCGCAGCAGCGCCACCTTGGCGCCCGGCGAGAACGACAGCGCCCCGTGATCGGGGGGCATCTGGCCGCTCAGGATCTTCATCAGCGTGGTCTTGCCTGAGCCGTTGCGCCCGAGCAGACCAATGCGCTGCCCCGGTTCAATCGTGCAACTGACATTGTCCAAGAGCGCAGGGCCACGAAACCCCACCGTCAATCCGTCGATCGTCACGAGCGCCATACAGCCCTGTCCCTCACTCTGCCACGGTTCTGCGAATCCTTCATTCTAGCGATCCGCAGCACGGCCGTCCCGCCTGCAGCACTCGGTTCAAGATTGCTTCGCGCAGGAGTGCGGTTTATGCTGTCGCTAGTTTTGCTGCCCATCCCTTCCTGCCAGGAACCCACCATGCGACGCACTTCCCGTCGAACCTTCCTGAAAACTACCGCTGCCGTCGCTGCCAGCACCTTGGCCGCTCCGGCGATTGTCCGCGGTCGCGGCCTGAACGAGAAGCTGAATATCGCGATCATCGGCGCCGGCGGACGCGGCGGCGGCAATCTTGGCGAGGTCGCAGGCGAGAATATCGTCGCTCTGTGCGATGTGTACGAGCCCACACTCGCCCGGGCCGGCGAGCGTTTTCCCCAGGCCCGTAAAGAGAAAGACTTTCGCAAGATCTTCGATCACGCCGGCGAATTCGACGCGGTGGTCGTCAGCACCTGCGAACACACGCACGCCTTCGCCACGCTGACGGCGCTGCAACTCGACAAACACGTGTACTGCGAAAAGCCGCTGACCCACAACATTTGGGAAGCGCGCGTCATTCGCGAGGAAGCGGCCAAGCACAAGGTCGCCACGCAGATGGGCATTCAGATTCACGCCGGCAACAACTATCGCCGCGTGGTCGAATTGATCCAGACCGGCGCGATCGGCCCCGTCAAAGAATGTCATGTGTGGGTCGGCCGCACCTGGGGCTGGCAACCCACGGCCGAAGACGCCAAGAAGTATGGCGATATTGTCTTCAGCAACGAGCGCCCGACCGAATCGCAACCACCGCCTGCTGGCCTCGACTGGGACTTGTGGCTCGGCCCCGCGCCGCAGCGCCCGTATCACAGTGTGTATTTCCCCGGTCCGAAGTGGTATCGCTGGTGGGATTTCGGCAATGGCACCATGTCGGACCTCGGCAGCCACTGGAACGACTTGCCGTTCTGGGCGCTCAAGCTGCAAGCGCCGCTGACGGTAGAAGCCTCGGGCCAGCCCGTGCATGCCGAGATCGCCCCGGCGTCGATGCAAGCGACCTATGCATATGGTCCGCGCGAAGGCATGCCTGCGGTGAAGCTCACCTGGTATCAAGGCCAGAACCGTCCGCCGCTGTGGACCGAAGGCGCGATTCCCAAGTGGGACAGCGGCGTGCTGTTCGTCGGCGAGAAGGGCATGCTGCTTTCTGATTACGGCAAGCATGTGCTGCTACCAGAAAAGGAATTCGCCGACTTCAAACGCCCCGAGCCATTCATTCCCAACTCCATCGGTCATCACGCCGAATGGGTCCGCGCGTGCAAGACCGGCGAACCGACGACGTGCAACTTCGAGTACTCCGGCTGGCTGACCGAAGCCAATCACCTGGGCAACGTCGCCTATCGCGTCGGCAAGAAGCTGGAGTGGGACGCGGCCAATCTCAAGGCCAAGAACTGCGCCGAAGCCGATCCGCTCATCAAGCGTGAATATCGCCAAGGCTGGAAACTGGCGTAGTCACCAAGTAGACCGCATTGAGAAAACAAAAACCGCGGATGGACTCTGAGGCACGCAGATCTATCCAGAGAGACATTCTCTCTGGCCTGATCTGCGTGAATTGGCGTTCATCGGCGGTTCTGTTTTTCTCCGTTGCGATCTCGATCATTTACTCGCCAGAGACAACCGTGAAGTAACACTCGGCCGCGCGATCGAGATATTCTTCGGTCAGCTCCAGCGGCATTTCGTGATACTTGCAGTAGTTGACGACATGCAGCAATAAATCGCGCGGCTGGCAACGTCGCAGCGGCCGCTTCTGCTGGCGATAGTGCTTCTCAATCAGATAGTCGACCATTGCTTCGTCGTGCGGACAATCGACCGACTCGGATGCCATGCGAAAGAGCATCTGAAACTCTTCGCGCTCCGGATCGCCTACTTCAATCTTGTACGGAATGCGGCGCAAGAAGGCGTCGTCGGCCAGATCGCGCGGTTCCAGGTTGGTGGAGAAGATAATCAACTGCTCGAACGGCACTTCAATCTTCTTGCCGGTCGCCAGGGTCAGATAGTCGATCCGATTTTCGAGCGGAATGATCCAGCGATTGAGTAGCTCGGCCGGTTCGATGCGCTGGCGGCCAAAGTCGTCGATCAGCAAGCAACCGCAGTTACTCTTGAGCTGCAGCGACGCTTCGGAAACGTTGTTGTTGTAATCGTGCTTCAGCTCCAGGTTTTCCATCGTCAGTTCGCCACCGACGACGACCGTCGGTCGCTTGATGCGCACCCAGCGGCGATCGTGCTCCGATACCTTCAGCAAGCTGCTGTGCTTCGACGCGGTAGCCTCGTGACAGGCGGCGTCAAAGAACTTGATGTACTGCCCATCTTCAAAGATGGTGTACGGCACCAGAATGTCCTGGCCAAAACAGCGCGTGATACGTTTGGCGAGCGTGGTCTTGCCATTGCCAGGCGCGCCATACAGGAACATGCCCTTGCCGGCATTGACCGCAGGCCCGAGGTTGTCGAGCATCCGTTCTTCGACATGCACGTCGCGAAACGCTTTGTCGAGATCGCGGCGCTTGGGCGCTTCGGCGCGAATCGTTTGGGCATCGACCGAGACGACATACTCGCGCAACGGAATCCGCGCTGGTCCCAGATACGAGCTCGCGTTCATCGCGCTTTGGGCATAGTTCCGCCCGCGCTCGGAGAGCGTATAGACATAGTCGTTCAGCGGTGCCGAGCCGGTCGTGGCGACGATCTGGCGCGATCGTAACGATTGAAACGTATTCTCCAGAATGCCATACGGCAGGCACAGTCGATCGGCGAGCCCACGCCCGCTTTCGGAGCCGACCGCCAGCAGGAACTTGCAGAGCAGGCCTTCAATGACCGCTTCGCTCAGGCCGGTCTCTTGCAGGCTTTTCGGCTCGGCTGGGCGGAATTTCGCATCCAATCCCAAAGCGGAAAGCAGGCTGCCCGTGGCTACTTCCTGCGGCTCAAGTTCCTGCGTAATCGACATAACTAGACCCTCGGAGGCGGCGGAGTACCAGAGGAACTATAGGTCATGGCAGCGGGGAAGCTCCAAGGATCAAGTGCCAAGTTCCAAGGCAGAAATGCGAATGTCGAATCTCGAAATCCGAAACAAGCACGAATGACCAAAGAACGAATGTTCGAAACGAAGTCATCTGCCCCCGTTTCGAGCCTTTGAATTTCGAATTTGTTTCGGATTTCGAACTTCGAATTTCGGATTTTGCCTTCCTTGGCACTTGGCCCTTGGAACTTGGCACTTCCCGCCCCACTCCCCCTCCTTGTCCGCTTCGCCATGCAGTCGGACAATGAAACATTCGTGTCTTAGGGATCATCATGTGAGGGGGCGAACTTGCTGCTAGGCGCGGCCGAGACTGAGCCGTTTGTTCTGTCCGGGCCGGTGCTCTGGATGCCGCTGGCGGCAGCGATGTTGTTTTCGTTCGGCGCGCTCTGCCTCAAGCGCTCGTCGCACTGGCGCATCGGCGTGTGGCGCACGACGTTGGTCTCAAACATCTTGACCGCGCTGATCTTCTTGCCGCTGCTGTTCCTAGGCGGGCAAATCCCCCATTGGTCGCTGCTGTGGCAACCGCTGGTTGTGGCGGGACTCTACTTCATCGGCCAAGTCACCACCGTCTTGGCGATGACGCGCGGTGACGTTTCGGTCGCAGCGCCGGTCTTGGGACTCAAGCTACTGTTAGTCGCGATCTTCTCGACGCTCCTCGTCGCCAAGCCGCTGCCTGGCGATATCTGGCTCGCCTGCGCGCTGGCGACCGCGGGGATTGTGCTACTGAACGCCAGCGGCGGCAAAACGCATCATCATCACATTTGGTTCTCGATTGTGGCGGCAGGCGCCGCTGCACTCGCGTTCAGCCTGTTCGATATTTGCGTGCAGCAGTGGGTAGCGCCGTGGGGCGTTGGCATGTTCTTGCCAATCGCCTTTAGCATCAGCGGCTTGCTCACGCTCGGCCTACTACCGCTATTAGAAGATCGCATGAGCACCGTGCCTCGCCCTGCCTGGCCTTGGCTTGTTGCTGGCGGTGGGCTGATTGGGTTGCAATCGCTATTGATTACGCTGACCGTGGCCATCTGGGGCCAAGCGGCCGCGGTGAATGTCGCCTATAGCACGCGCGGCTTATGGGGCGTGGTCTTAGTCTGGGTGCTAGGCACCACGCTCGGTCTGCACGACCAAGCGCCGAGCGGTCGTGTGCTCCTCTTTCGCCTTGGCGGCGCGCTGCTGTTGCTCGCTTCGGTCGTACTGTTGGTGGTTTAAGTGCCAATAGCCAAGTTCCAAGTGCCAAGGAAAAGAAGCACGAATATCGAAGCTCGAAATCCGAAGCAAATACGAATCACCCAATGACAAAAGGCTCGAAACGGGAAATGCTTCCGTTTCGAGCCTTGTATTTTGAATTTCGAATTTGCTTCGGATTTCGAGCTTCGGATTTCGGATTTTGCCTTCCTTGGCACTTGGACCTTGAATCTTGGCCCTTTGGCCTCAGTCCAGCGATCCCATCTGATCACGCAGCGTCTGGCGATCGTGGTCGACGAGCGCGTCGGTGACGGGCTGCATATGGCCGGCGATGACTTGATCGAGCTTGTAGAGCGTCAGACCGATGCGGTGGTCGGTGATGCGGTTTTCAGGAAAGTTATAAGTGCGAATGCGCTGGCTGCGATCACCCGAGCCGATCAGCGTTTTGCGGTCGGCGGCGCGCTTATCAGCTTCTTGCTGGCGGAAGTGGTCGTAGAGCTTCGACTTCAGCACGCGAATCGCCTTGGCGAGGTTCTTGTGCTGGCTCTTTTCGTCCTGGCACTGCACGACGATGCCGGTGGCATAGTGCGTCAGTCGCACGGCCGATTCGGTTTTGTTGACGTGCTGACCGCCGGGACCGCTGGCACAGAACTTATCCAGACGATAGTCGTCCGACTTCAAATCGACTTCCACGTCTTCCGGTTCGGCCATCACCGCCACGGTGGCGGCGGAAGTATGGATACGCCCCTTGGTTTCGGTCTCTGGCACACGCTGTACGCGATGCCCGCCCGACTCGTAACCGAGTTCGCGATAGCAGCCTTCGCCTTCGATGCCGAGAACGATCTCCTTGAAGCCGCCGAGTTCGGTCGGACTGGCGTCCATCAACTCGACTTTCCAGCCTTTGTCTTCGCAGTAGTGCTTGTACATTTCGTACAAGTCACGCGCAAACAGCGCGGCTTCGTCGCCGCCGGTGCCGGCGCGAATTTCCATCACGCAGCGCGTGCGGTTGGCATCCTCGCCGCCGATGGTCATCGACAGTATCTCGTCCCACAACTTCTCGCGTTCTTCTTTAAGCGAGGGGATCTCGGCCTCGGCCAATTCTTGCGACTCGGCGTCGTTCGATTCCAGCATCTCTTGCAATTCGCCGATCTGGCGAATCACTTCTTTGAAGCGGCGATACTTGGTCGCCAGTTTGGCGAGCGAACCGTGCTCGCGCATGATGACCCCCATCTTGCTCGAATCGGACAAGACATCGGGGTCGCCCATTTGCCGCTCGATCTCTTCAAATCGAGCCAGCTTCTCTTCCAACATTTCGCGCATGATCAGTGTTCCGCATATCCGAAGGTGAAGTCACCCGCCGGGCGGTTCTGACGCATCGCAAAGGAAGAGGTGGGCCGAAGATGCGGCCCACCTGGCGCAGAAGAACGTCGCCCGACGTTCTATTACAAGGTGCGACAAGAGAGCGCAGCCGGGCTAGGCCTCGGCAGGGGCCTTGGCGGGCTTCTTCTTCTTCGGTTGCGCCAAGCTGGCGTAGGTACCAGCGGCGAACTTGTTCTGGAACTTCTCGATCCGGCCGGCCGTATCAACGTACTTCAAGCGACCCGTATAGAACGGATGGCAGGCCGAGCAGATGTCGACCTTCAGTTCCGGGCGCGTGGCGCGGGTGAGAAACTCGTTGCCGCAGGCGCAGCGAACTGTCGCCTCGACGTACTTGGGATGAATGCCTTCTTTCATGGCCGTAATCCTTGCTGGGCAAGCCGCGTAGGGTAAGCCCGCCCCTGTGCATTAGGTTGGTCTGCGGGGAAACTATTTTTATATCATCGTCCCAAAGGGCGGGCAAGGGTTACTCAAGCTGCCGCGGCGACCGCCCGTTCGGCCCGCTGCGGGAAAACATCGGCCAAAATGCTGCGACAAATCCCCCGATAGGTGTGATACTG
>JAEZGD010000229.1 GCA_023417165.1 Planctomycetota bacterium | reverse complement strand
GCTTGATCGCATCGAGCATCGAGACGCCGCTTTGAATCATCGTACCGAGCGTCCGCACGCAGCGGCTGAGCGTCACCTTGCGGAACATCGTGCCGACGATCGGCAGGTTCAGCTTCAGATAGTCGATGAACTTGCGGCCGGCGTCGGTATGACGACCGAAGAAGTACAAAAGCGCGAGCGCAATGCCGCCGATGATCCAGGCCCACCAATAGTCGATCAGCGCATGCGAGGCAGTGAGCATGACGACGGTGGGCGTCGGCAGCTTCATGTTCTTGCGTTCAAACAGCGGTGTGAACTTAGGCAACACATACGTTAGCAAAAAAATGGTGACCACCACGGCCAGGCCCGCCATCACGCCGGGATAAGCCAGCGCGGCGCGGACTTTGGCGCGGGTTTCCAGCTCGTTGCGCAAGTAGCCGGCGACGCGTTCGAGCATCTCGCCCAGCGTGCCGGTATGTTCGCTCGCTTTGACCATCGAGACAAATGTCTTGTCGAAATGCCGCGGATGACAGGCGAGCGCCGACGAGAAGTCCTCGCCCCCTTCGACGCGATTCTTTAAGTCGGTCAGCAAGGCGCGAAACGAAGGATTGTCTTCTTGTTCCGCGATCGCGCCGAGCGCGGCCGAGAGCGTAATGCCCGTGTCGACCATGATCGCCAACTGGCTGGTGCAATAAATGATGTCCGACTTCTTCACGCCGCGCGGGAAGAGCGAGAGGCCCGCATCTTCTTCCTCCAGCGACAGGACGTGAAAGCCGTCGTGGCGCAGCAGGCCCACCGCCGCGTCGCGGTCTTCAGCCTCCAGGCTGCCATCGTGGGTCTTGCCTAGGCTATCGCGGACTTTGTATTGAAAGGTGATTGCCATACACAAGTTCCAAGGTCCCTGTGGCTAGTTCCCAGTCTCGCGGAACCAGCTTTGGGGCGGTGTTATTCGCTCGTCACCAAACGTTCGCTCATGCTGACAATGTCGCCGGAGATTTCCATGACCTCTTCAATGGTCGTGATCCCTTCGCGGACCTTGCGGAAGCCGTCATGGCGAAGCGTGATCATGCCGCCGGCGGCAGCGATGCGGCGCAGGTCGATAATGGAAGCGGAGGCCACAATCGCATCGCGCAGCTCGTCGTTAACCACCACGACCTCGTGCACGCCCAATCGCCCGGCGAAGCCCGTATTGCGACAGCGACGGCAGCCCACGCCTTTGTGAAAGTAATCCATTGGATAGCCGATTCGCTCAAGCGCTCGGCGCATGTTGCGCGGCGGTTCGTACTGCTCGCGACATTTCGCGCAGACGCGCCGCACCAGCCGTTGCGCCAGCACCATATTGAGCGCCGCGCTGATCAAATAGCTCTCGACACCCATGTTCACCAGACGCGTAATCGCGCTGACTGAGTCGTTCGTGTGCAGCGTGCTAAACACCAGGTGACCTGTGAGCGCCGCCTGGATCGCCATGCGGGCGGTCTCTTCGTCGCGGACTTCGCCGACCATGATCACATCGGGATCTTGTCGCAACAGCGTCCGCAGCGCTTTGCTGAAAGTCAGACCGACCTTTTCCTGAACCTGAAACTGGTTGATCAGCGGCAGGTGATATTCGATCGGATCTTCGACGGTGCAGACGTTGTTCTCCATCGACGCAATCTCATTGAGCGCCGCATAGAGGGTCGTCGACTTACCGCTACCGGTCGGCCCGGTGACCAGCACAATGCCGTTGGGAGCCGTGATATTGCTTTGAAAGACCGTCAGAATGTCTTCGGCAAAGCCCAAGTCGCGCAAGTTGAGCGAGACGTTACGCGTATCGAGCACGCGAATCACCGTCTTCTCGCCGCGGCTGCCGGGGAACGTGCTGACGCGCAAGTCGATCTTGCGGCCATCGAGCATCACGTGCACGCGGCCGTCTTGCGGCAAGCGGCGCTCGCTGATGTCCATCGCGGCCATGATTTTGATACGGCTGGTGACCGCGCCCAGCAGGTGCTGCGGCACTTCCAGCGATTTGTACAGCTTGCCGTCGATGCGATACCGCACGCGCAAGCAGCGTTCGGCCGGTTCGATATGAATATCGCTCGCGCCTTCCTTGACTGCGTGATAGATCACGTAGTTGACCAGGCGGATGACCGGTGATTGCCCAGCGACTTCGACGACGTCGCCAATGTCTTCGATGGCTTCTTCGATCAGCGTGACTTCGGCGCCGTCGCTATCTTCGATGATGTCGTCGATGACGAACACCTTCGAGTCTGGCAGCGAAGTGATCACACGCCGAATATCGCGCTGCGTGGTGGCGACGATCTGGACTTCGCAGCCGCTGATGGCGCGAATCTCGTCGATCAAAAATAGGTTGGCGAGTTCCGCGACCGCGACCGTCAGCACATCGCCGATCTTGAACATCGGCAGCACGAAGTTGCGCTCGATGTAGTCACGCGGCAATGCATCGAGAACTTTCGGATCATAAAGCCGCGCTTCGAGCTTGGCATACGGCACGCCATACTCGACCGCCAGGCATTCGACGACATGATCCTCGGTGCAAAACTCCATGTCGACGAGAATCTCGCCGAGCAGCTTGGTCTTGCCCCCTTGTTGTTGCGTCGCAAGCGCCTTTTCAAGCTCTTCGACCGTCAAATAGCCTCGTTCGACCAGCAAATTGCCGAGGCGCGGCGGCGCAGCAGAAGATTGGTGTGGCATGGTAGGCGGGGGCTAAGTGCGGCGGGCGGGGCTTCGCAAAGGCGGTTAGACGAAGCTCTTCACGGCGTCGATCACGCTGTCGAAGACTTCGAGTTGTTCGTCGAGGCGGGTGACTTCCAAAATCTTGCGGTTGATCTTGTTGTTGGTCGAGATCTTCAGATCGCCTTGCATGTCGCGCAGCATGTCCTGCACCTTTAGCAGCGATTCCAAGCCGCCGCTGTCGATCGACTCGGTGCCGTTGAGATCCACAATCACCTTGCGACGCTCCAGCGTCGTGAGGAACTCGTGGATCTGCGACTTCAGGTCATCGCTGAGCTCTTCCGGCGTGTGCACGACCACAACGTCGCCGAAGACTTCGGTAGGCAGTTTCATGGCGTGGTCTCGATCGGCAGGCGGGATGTTGGGCAGGCAAACGGCGGGAAGAAGCAGGCAGTGGTGGGTTAGGTGGCAATGGCGAGCTTGCCGTTCGATTCTAAAATTTGTTGCGCTTTCGCGACCAATTCGCGCGGGCTAAACGGCTTGGGCAGGATTTGGACAATGCCGTACTCGCGCCAGGTGTCGGTGCGCGGGATCTCGAAGCCTTTGCCGGTCAGCATCAGCACTGGAATGTCTTGAGCGTCAGG
>JAEZGD010000189.1 GCA_023417165.1 Planctomycetota bacterium | reverse complement strand
GTGGCGTATCGTTCAAAACGAGAAACGCGTGCGGGATCGAGAAGCTTTGTAGGGGCGGCGCCGCGGTGGGGACGAAATCAAAGCCCAACACCTTGATCATAAGAATCGCGCCCTTCGCGTTCATCTTCCAGTTTAGGCTTCCGGTCACAGCGATCTGACCACCGTGCTGGTAGGTATAATCCTGGGCGGCGGCCTTGAAATTGATGGCGCATCCGTCTAGAGCACCGCCTACCGTGACCGTCTCGATGGTAATTTCTCCGAGCGCTTCCTCGTCTGCCGCGACTCCCCTCGATACGAACATGACGACGAACATCGACAACATTAGCGCCGAGCGTCTGATCGCAACCATCCACGTTCCCCCGTCGGTTCGTTGAGCGCTAAGCGGCAAGCAAGTCCTTCTTTTCAAATCCCGACTGGACGATCCTCATCGCCGCGGGATCATAGCTCCTCGCCAGCGCGAAGGCCTCTGCTGGTGAGCCAGAGAGCCAGGTCTCGAAATCAGCTTCCTCGGAGAGCAGTACCGGCATCCGCTCGTGATTGATCGAGTCCGTGAGCGCGTTCGGCGTCGTCGTCATGAAGGAGTAGACGTCGAGTCCGACGTTGGGGCCGTCCTTCTTCACCGGCCCTTTCCAGCGTTGCCAGATTCCTGGAAAAGCAAACAGGCGTCGGTCTTCGTCACCATTGACCGCAAACCAATGCCACTTGGCTGGCTTACCGCTGTCGGGCTCGCAGTAGCTCGACGCTGGTACGAGGCAGCGGCGCTGTTCGAATGAGGGCTTCCAGAACCGGCTCGAAAGGATCTTGTCATCGCGCACATTGGTGACACGCCTTGGTGCCTTGCCAGGCTGGAGGAGCACGAAGCCCCAGCTCATCGTCACCAGCTCACGCTCGCCGTCATCGGCCTTGCGGATCACGCTGCCGTTCCAGCCCGGAAAGATCGCGGGCTGCGCGTCAATAGTCGTCGCGCGATTGTGGCTTACGTTGAAGAGACGGCGGATCGCTTCGACGTTGCGGGTTTGGGAATAGAGATTGCACATATGCACAAAATGTAGCGCAGAGGTGGGTTGCCCTCAAGAGGGCGTTCTCGCTATGTTCTCGCCTGCTGTTGGATTATCGAGGGGCGAGTTTTGCGGATCTATCTGAACAATGACGACTGCCCGAACTCCCGAGATCGCGACGCCGCAGTCCGCATCGTCGAGGATATCGTCCTCAATGACGTCGTCACCAAAGGCACGTTCGTCATCGAAGGATACAGCGCTGCACGGCGGATCGCGCGGGCACTTACAGTGGCGCGGGCTGACGAGCGTCGCTTAGGCTTCGAGACCCCCATGCCGATGCGAGGACTCGCGCCTGCGTCCGGCTCTCCGGTCGTGTTGGCAAGATGGCCGAGTCTGCGACCGCTCTATCATTGGTTGACCGTGGACGGTGTGCGGTTCCAGAGCTATCGCGCGGACGCACATCGCACGCCGCTGATCTCCGAGGACGGACGAATTAGGATCGAGCAACACGGAGACTTCTGGGTCGCGCAAGTCGATGGGGCCGAAGTGATCAGTTGCGGGCTGGTCAGGCGCTTTGATAACGAGATCGAGGCGGTGCGAGCGGCATTGGCGAAAGTTCAGTAAGATCGGGTGAGGCCGAGGAGAATTGCAGAATGACCGACACTAGTGAGACGACGCACGACCCATTTGCGCCCACACCCCCAAACGTACTGTTGGCGGCCGCGTTAGCGAACAACCTTACCGACGTTCTTGTAATCGGCCGAGAGTCCAACGGATCAATGTATTACGCGAGCAGCACGGCCGACAAAGGACGGATGTTGTTGTGGATGGAGTGGTTTCGATTCCACCTCATCAGCCCTAAGTCGGAAATCGGCTAACGGCCGCGACGAGACGAGAAGTCTCAACGCTCACTGCAGGGGTAATAAACTACAAATGCACGCAGTACCGTCGCGGCGCGGGGCAGCTGCCAATGCTCAGGATTTTGATCAGCCCATTTTAAATAGATGCGCACCATCTGCTCGGTAGTCAGCGGGTTTTTTACACAGAACGGTGCGGCGCCCATCGCTAGAACTCCGTTCGTCACGCCTGTCACAAATCCGGCGCAGAACATCAAGTCTGCTATTTTATTTGGGTTATTCAGGCCGCTTCTGCATCTGCCGATAAACTCGGCGGATGATTCCGCATCTTGAGCTATTGCGGTTGGCGAGAAGAGGCAAAGGGACAGCGCTAACCGCGTTGAAATTTTCATATGCTTTCCATGAATCGCAGAATGCTTGTTCCGCTCGGCGCCCGGCGGGAATGAAATAGAGAGCCCGAATAACCAGCCGACGCAGCACTAGATTGTGTTACCGCAATCAATCTGGCTTGGACACGATTTCCACACAACCTTTTCGCGCACTAGGCGGAGATTGTGGCATTTGCACACGAATAATGGCGCTTTGCTGCTGTCATTCGAATCGAGGTGCCAAATGCCTGGTGTTTCCGACTTGCTTCGCTTGCTGGCCCACGCCAACGAAACGTTGGCAAGCGAATACAAAAGCTGGCTGCCGCTTGCGGATAACGAGGGGAAAGCAAAGCTTGCGAAGGCTGCGATCGCTCTCGCCAATCATGGAGGAGGTATTATTGTCCTCGGTATGACGCCCGATAAGGCAAATGGGGGCTTGCTCCGATCGGAGCAGCGGCCGGCAGACCTACCGCGCTACAATCAGGACGATATCAACGCCGCCATAAATCGATTTGCGGATCCGGCCTTCCATTGCGAGCTGGCTTTTGCCCGGCATCCTGAGACCGACCACGAGCACGCATTCGTGATTGTGCCCTCTGGCCAAACAGTGCCGGTGATGAGCAAACGCGACTGTCAAAACATTATTCATTCGCAACGCTGTTACGTGCGAAAGCCGGGCCCGAAAAGTGAAGAGGCGCTCACCGGCGAAGAATGGCGCGCTCTTCTCGAACGCTGCATTAAAGCTGGTCGGGAGAACATGCTCGATGCGATCCGGTTGATCGTGCATGGTTACGGTGGGACGGTTCAATCAACTTCAGCTCATTCGGTTCTTAGCGAATTTTCCGATGTTGCGCGTCAGCGTTGGCAAAAACTGATCGAGCCCCTGACGGCCGACGACCCAGCGCGATTTCCTTACGGATACAGGGAAATAGCTATGCAGGTACTCAACGTACCCCCAGCGGCCAGCCTGAGTGAACTTAAAAAACGGATGGAAGAAGCCGACGGTGTTAGGCTCACAGGTTGGCACCCTTTTGTGCATCTATCCAGAGAACCCTACGCTCCGCATGCACTGGATGGAGCAATTGAAGCCTGGCTCGGTGCACCAGACGACAGTCGTCCATTCAGGGGGCCTTCCGAGTGTGACTTTTGGAGAGTTACTCGGAACGGACAGATGTTCGCGTTGCGTGGTTATGATGAGGATGAAACAGATCGCGTTCCTCCCGGCACTGCATTCGACGCTTGCTTGCCTGTTTGGCGGGTAGGAGAACCGCTTTTGTATGCGGCTCGTCTTGCGAAGTCATTTGGAGAGAATTCATCGATCGCTGCGCGAATTCGCTTTACGGGATTGCGAAATCGTTACCTTACTAGCGTGGATCGTCGCAGAATGTTTCACAGTGGTCGTGTGTGCCACGAAGATGCGGTCGAAATAGAGCTTCAGGCGGACACATCAGAAATCATCGATAATCTAGCCGAGGTGCTTCATCCGGCTCTTGTACCGC
>JAEZGD010000172.1 GCA_023417165.1 Planctomycetota bacterium | reverse complement strand
GGGGGGGGGGGGGGGGGGGCGCGGGGAACCGAAGCGGAGAATCAGGCGTCGGCGGTTAAAAGTGCGGTAGCGCCGGCCAGCGCGAGGACGTCGCGCAACTCAGGCGAGGGCTCGGTGAGCAATAGCTTGCGGCCGCGTGCCGCCAGTTCGCGGTCGATCAGCAATAGCGCTTGGACCGTCGAGGTATCTGCTTGCGCCACGGCGCTGCCATCGATGGCTATCTCAGCCGATTCGGCGATCACGCGTTGCAACTCGGCAAGGCTGTCTGCGACAGCCGATACGCGCATGTCTGCGGGGAGGGAAAACACGTTCCTCGGCGCGTCCTGCTGTTGGGTCAAAGCCATGCCTGTGCCGCCGCAAGCAAAAAGAAATTAGTACTAAAGAGCCATATATAAGAAGGTTCAATCGAATAACGAGATGTCAATCTTTTCTGGTCATAGTGTCTCCCTAAATTTCGCCCCCTCGGCAAACTGTGAGCATTGCTTGCAAGTAAAGAGTTCTGCAGACTGTGCGGTAAGCTTGCTGCTGCTATGAGGCAACTTCGAGATGTTTTGCGGTTGGCCGCTTCAAGTCGCTGGGATGAGCCGCCGTCAGGGCTGGGTGTCGGATGTGGGCTACGAAGTAAAGAAGCAGGGATGACTGCTTGAAAGTGGGGATACGCGAACGACAATGGGCGACAGTCGCAGTGGCGTTCGCCTGGAAGGAAGCTGAATGACGGAAGTGCTCACCACGGCCGAGATTCGCGAGCAAGTCGATGCGGTCTATCGCGCTGATTCGCGACGCGTGCTGGCGACGCTGATTCGCCTCTTGGGCGATTTCGATCTGGCCGAAGAGGCGCTACACGAAGCGTTTGTGTCAGCCGTGCAGCAATGGCCGCGCGATGGCGTGCCGGCCAATCCCTGGGCGTGGTTAGTGTCGGCGGGACGCTTCAAAGCGATCGATATCCTGCGCCGCCGGGCGCGGTTCGATGCGTCGCTGCAAGATTTGGCCCAGCGGATCGACAAAGACGCCGAAGCGGTGGATGAGCATGTCGTCGAAGACGATCGTTTGCGGCTGATCTTTACGTGCTGTCATCCCGCATTGTCGCCGGATGCGCAGATGGCGTTAACGCTGCGCGAAGTGTGCGGCCTGACGACCGAAGAGATTGCGAGTGCCTTTCTGACTTCGGTGGCGACCGTGGCCCAGCGCATCGTGCGCGCCAAAGCGAAGATCAAAAGTGCGGCCATTCCGTATCAGGTTCCTGAGCATGCCGATCTGCCCGAGCGGCTCGATACGGTACTGCACGTCATCTATCTGGTGTTCAACGAAGGCTATTCAGCTTCGTCAGGCGAAGCGCTGACGCGCGCGGATCTTTCCGGCGAGGCGATTCGCTTAGGCCGTTTGTTATTGACGCTGTTGCCTGAGTCGGAAGTGATGGGCTTGCTCGCGCTGATGTTGCTACAAGAGTCGCGGCGTGCTGCGCGGGCATCTGCGGACGGCGAATTAGTCTTGCTGGCCGATCAAGATCGCAGCCTGTGGAATCGCGAGCAAATCGCCGAAGGTATCAGCCTGGTGCAGCAAGCGCTGCGGTCGCGGTCGTTTGGCGCTTATACCTTGCAGGCCGCGATCGCTGCAGTGCATGCCGAAGCGCCGCACGCCGACGCGACCGACTGGTCGCAAATCATCGCGCTGTATAACTTGCTCGCCTGGGCGAATCCTTCGCCGGTGATTGCATTGAACCGTGCCGTAGCAGTGGCGATGCGCGACGGGCCAGCGGCGGGCCTGGCATTGATTGATGCCATTTTGGCGCGCGGCGAGCTGAGCGATTATCATTTGGCGCATTCGGCGCGGGCCGATTTATGCCGTCGGCTGGGACGAATCGCCGACGCTCAGGCGTCGTATCAACGAGCGCTGGCGCTTGCGCGACAAACGCCGGAGCGGCGGTTTCTGGAACGGCGTCTTGCCGAGTTGTCGGCTGCTGCCGCCGATTGATTCGCGATTTCGTCGAGTCTGACTGTCGATTTCGCCCCGCGCTGTGCGACTAATCTCGGGGCGCGCGTGTTCTACCCACTGCTTTTCTTAAGGAAGCCGCTATGAAGTTTCTGTGCCTGATCGCTGCGGAAAAAGTGATGGAACAAATGACCGAAGCCGACGCTCGGCAACACTACGAAGAATATCGCGAGTTTACCGAGGCCATCCGTCGTAGCGGTCATTTGATCAGTTGCAATCGCCTGGTGCCGCCGGCCGAGGCGATCACCCTGCGCGTTCGCCAAGGCAAGATTTCGACGACCGATGGCCCTTTCGCCGAAACCAAAGAGCAGTTCGGAGGCTACTACGTGATCAACGCCCAGGATTTAAGCGAGGCGATTGAAATTGCCTCCCGCATTCCGGGGGCACAACGCGGCTGCGTCGAAGTCCGCCCAATTGCAGAAGATGCGCAAACGCTTGACGCCCTAGGAATTAAGACGAATCGCTAATCGCTTCACAAAAATTTCGCCAGGTTGTCGATTTGCGTCGAGGCTGTTCGACGACGTTAAGGAGCGACATCTATGAAATACATGCTGTTGATTTATGCGGACGAGTACTGCCAGGACGAAGCGGCGCGACAGGCCTGTTACACCGAGTCGATGCAACTGGTCGACCGCCTGAAAGCGGCCGGGCAATTTCTGGCGGCTAATCCGTTGCAATCCATCGCGACGGCCACTAGCGTCAAGGTTCGCGAAGGGCGTCGATTGGTGACCGATGGCCCGTTCACCGAGACGCGCGAACAGCTCGGGGGCTATTTTCTGGTCGAGGCGCGTGATCTGGATGAGGCGATCAACATCGCTGGGCAAATCCCGATGGCGCGTAAGGGGACCATCGAGATTCGCCCGATTGTTGATCTCACCGCACCACCGGCGCGCGGCATTTAGCTGCGCGCGATTCGTTGCGCACTACGAAGGATACACTGCATGCCAGATACACCCGTTGCGCCCACGTCGAAGGCCCTGTTATGGACCGGGCGCGTCTTAAGCACGCTGCCTGTGCTGCTGCTCTTGATGAGCAGCGTGATGAAGCTGATGCGCGTGCCCGACGTCGTGAAGGGCTTTGGCGAGTTCGGTTTTGACTCCAGCCTGATCGTTCCCATCGGCATCGTGGAACTGGTTTGTACGCTGTTGTATATCGTCCCGCGCACGTCGGTCTTGGGCGCTATCTTGTTGACGGGCTATCTGGGCGGCGCCGTGGTGACACACGTGCGCGCCGGCGATGGCATGTTCTTCAGCCCGGTTCTGATTGGCATCGTGCTGTGGCTCGGCTTGTATCTGCGCGATGCTCGCTTGCGAGCGCTCGTGCCGTGGAAGAGCTAAGATCGCGCGTCTTTAATTCGATACACTCATCAAGGAATTGTTCGCATGGCTCGCAAGATGTTTGTCAATTTGCCGGTAACAGACCTCCATCGCTCGATGGAGTTTTTTCGGCAACTTGGATTTGAGTTCAACCTGCAGTTCACCGATGAAACGGCCGCCTGCATGGTCATTAGCGAAGAAAACTACGCGATGCTGCTCACTCATCCGAAGTTCCAGGAATTCATCCCTGGCACGATCAGTGACGCTACCAAGCAGACCGAAGTCCTCGTGGCCTTGTCGTGCGAAACCCGCGAAGAAGTGGGCGAATTGGTGAAAAAGGCGCTCGCCGCTGGCGGCACAACTTACTCTGAACCCAAGGATTATGGGTTCATGTTGCAGCACGCCTTCAAGGACCCAGATGGCCACATCTGGGAAGTCTTTTACATGGATATGGCAGCGATGCCGCCAAGCTAATGCATGATTTGTCGTCGCACACGTCGGTGAGGTGTGACGACGCAGCGCCTCGGCGAAGGCACGCCAGGCCGCAGGGATCGCCGGGCCGGTTGGAATTCACCTCCTCGATCAAAGGACCAGGCAATGACCGCTGTGCGAGTTTTGGTTGGCACCCGTAAAGGGGCATTTGTGTTGACGTCCGATGGCAAGCGACAGCAGTGGAAAGTGAGCGGCCCGCACTTCGCGGGCTGGGAGATCTATCACATTAAAGGCTCGCCCGTCGATCCAAATCGCTTATATGCTTCGCAATCGAGCGGTTGGTTTGGCCAGGTGATTCAGCGTTCTAACGACGGCGGCGAGAACTGGGAGCCAGTTGGCAACCAATTCAGTTATCAAGGCGAGGTCGGCACGCATCTGTGGTACGACGGCACGCCACATCCCTGGGAATTCAAGCGCGTTTGGCACTTGGAGCCGTCGCTGACCGATCCTGACACGGTGTACGCAGGCGTCGAGGATGCCGCCATTTTTCGTTCGACCGACGGCGGCCAAACGTGGACGGAACTCGATGGTTTACGGCATCACAGCACCGGCGGCTATTGGCAGCCAGGCGCTGGCGGCATGGCAGTGCATACGATCATCCTCGATCCAACCAACCCGCAGCGGATCTTCATTGCGATCTCGGCCGCGGGCGCGTTTCGTACCGACGACGGCGGCGCGACCTGGAAACCGATTAATCGCGGACTCAAATCCGAATACGTCTTGCCAGATCCGGAAGCGTCGGTCGGCCACTGCGTGCATCGCATCGCGCAGCATCCGGCGCGGCCCAACGTGCTGTTCATGCAAAAGCACTGGGATGTGATGCGCAGCGACGATGCTGGCGATTCGTGGCACGACGTCGGCGATGGGCTGCCGAGCGACTTTGGCTTTCCGATCGAAGTGCATGCGCACGAGCCGGAAACGATTTATGTCGTGCCGATTAAGAGCGATTCTGAGCACTATCCGCCCGAGGGCAAGCTGCGCGTCTATCGCAGTCGCACTGGCGGTAAGCAGTGGGAGGCGCTCACCACAGGG
Source organism: Planctomycetota bacterium (assembly GCA_023417165.1). GTDB lineage: Bacteria > Planctomycetota > Planctomycetia > Pirellulales > Pirellulaceae > JAEZGD01. Next base: position 3,953 of record JAEZGD010000172.1, on the reverse strand, counting down.
CTGCCGCAAAGCGATTGCTATGTCAACGTGCTGCGCGACGCCATGGCGGTCGATCGACTCGATCCCTGCGGCATTTATTTTGGCACGACCGGCGGCCAGGTGTATGTCTCGCCTGACTCCGGCGATCACTGGGAGCCGATCGTGCGCGATCTGCCGCCGGTGGTCTCGGTCGAAGTCCAGACTTTGTAGCCGATCGCACATTCGCTCAATCGCCTTGCATTCATGACTACTGCGACGTCCAACATCCGCTTGGAGCTGCCCTACCATCTGCGCACGCTGGCGCGGATCGAAGGCCAGGTGCAGCTCGAGATCGCCGGCCCCGTGACGCAGCGATCGGTGCTTGATGCACTCGAAGCGCGCTATCCGATGCTGCGCGGCACGATCCGCGATTACGACACGCAGCAGCGGCGGGCGTTCTTGCGTTTTTTCGCATGCAATCAAGATCTATCGAATGAGTCGCCTGATGCCCTGCTGCCAGCGGCGGTGGCGTCGGGAGCGGAACCGTACCTGGTCATCGGCGCGCTCGCTGGTGGCTAACAACTTCATCACTGCAACGAGAAGGAATATCCAAAATGCAACCTGCTCCGCAACCAGAACACCAATGGTTATTGCAACTCGTGGGCGAGTGGACCTCGGAAATGAAAGCCAGCATGGGACCTGGCGAGCCCGAGCAGACATTCGTCGCCACCGAGCGCGTGCGCGCCATTGGCGACCTGTGGGTGGTGTGCGAATCCACCGGCGAATCGCCAATCGGTCCCTCGCTCTCGATCATGACGCTGGGCCACGATCCGACCAAACAGCGATTCGTAGGCAGCTTCATTGGATCGTCGATGGCCTATCAATGGGTCTATGAGGGCCAACTCGACGCCGCTAAAAAGGTGCTCACGCTCGATACCCTGGGGCCGAGCTTCGAAGACCAAGCGAAGCTCGTCAAGTATCAGGACATCATCGAGATCATCAGCCCGACCGAACGCACGCTGACCGCACGCTACCAAGGAGCCGACAGCCAGTGGCAACAGCTGATGGTCGTCCGCTACCATCGCAAGTCGTAAATCGTAGTCGACGGTGCCGTGCATCAGCCAATCGCCGTGAATCAGCGATATTAGTGGGACGAAGCATGACTTCGTCCTACGTGACGGCGCTTTTTGAAGCAGCTCTATTCTTCTTCGCGGCAGGCAGCAGCGCGCTCGAGCAGAAAGTCTCGCTCACGTGTGTTGCGGGCGAGCTTGGCGGCGCGTTCAAACTCGTCACGCGCTTCGACCAATCGGCCGAGCTTAAAGAGGAAGTCGCCACGCACGCTGGGCAGTAAGTGATACTGCCTCAACGACGGTTCAGCGAGCAGAGCGTCGACCAGTTCCAAGCCGGCCGCGGGTCCAAATGCCATCGCCACGGCGACCGCGCGGTTGAGTTCCACGACGGGCGAAGGAAGCAATCGCCCGAGCGCTGTGTAGAGCGCGGCGATACGCGGCCAGTTGGTTTCATCAGCGGTTCTCGCCCTGGCGTGACAAGCGGCGATCGCGGCTTGCAACGTGTAAACGCCGCTCACACCGCCCAGGCGCTCTGCGCGTTCGAGGGCTGCCAGGCCGCGTCGGATCAGCAGGTGATCCCAACGCGCGCGGTTCTGTTCGAGTAAGAGAATCGGCTCGCCGCGCGGACCGACGCGCGCCGCGGTGCGCGACGCCTGAATCTCCATCAGTGCGACCAAGCCATGCACTTCGGGCTCCGCTGGTGTCAATTCCGCTAAGATTCTTCCCAATCGCAGTGCATCCTCGCAGAGCGCGGGACGCATCCAATCATCGCCAGCCGTCGCGGTGTAACCTTCGTTGAAGATCAAATAGATCACTTCCAGCACCGACGACAACCGCGCGGCCACTTCTTCGCCGCGCGGGACTTCGAACGGCACTTGCTTCTCGGTGAGTGTGCGTTTGGCGCGCACGATGCGCTGGGCCACGGTTGGCTCGGCGACGAGGAACGCTCTGGCGATTTCATCCGTGGTTAATCCGCCCAGCAGGCGCAGCGTCAATGCCACGCGCGCCTCGGTCGATAGGACAGGATGACAGGTGGTGAAGATCAGTCGCAGCAGATCGTCGCCGATATCGTCGTCGAGATCGGGCATGGCCTCCTCCTGCTGGGCCTCAAGCCTGTATCCCAGTTCTTCCTGCTTGCGTTCGAAGCGTTTGCTGCGGCGCACAAAGTCGATGGCGCGATGCTTGGCGGTGGCCATCAGCCACGCGCCCGGATTGTCGGGTATGCCGCTCGCGGGCCACTGTTCCAAGGCAGCGACGAGCGCATCCTGCGCGAGTTCTTCTGCCACGCCTACGTCGCGCACGATCCGCGCCAGCCTGGCGATCAGTCGAGCCGATTCGATTCGCCAAACTGCGTCGATGGTGCGCTGAATATCGGTTGCCGTCATGGCGACCGATCAGAACATTTGTTGCTCGTGCGTGCAAGACAGCAGCACTTACTTGCCGGGCGAGCCAGGGCGAGTTTGATGCGTGGCGGCCTGGTCGAACTTCTCGGCGAAATCGGCGGTCGCCGCCTGAATTTCGGGCGTGAAGTCTTCCATCTCTTGCACTTGCCGCACTTCGATAATCTCGTTTTCGCTGGCCGGACACCGCGACGCCCAGGCGATCGCTTCCTCGCGCGACTTGACGTTGATCATCCAATAGCCGCCCAGGACCTCTTTCGCCTCAGGGAATGGGCCGTCAGTGACCTGGGGCTTGCCACCGGCGAACGAGACCCGCGCGCCCACCGATGGTGGATGCAGGCCATCGAGAGCGATCAGCACGCCGGCATCTTGCAGGGCTTCGTTGTACTTCATCATCGCTTCGACCGCTTCAACGCTGGGCATCTCGCCGGGCTCGGCCGTTTCGTATCCCTTGGGGATCATCAACATCATGAAACGCATAAAAACTTGCTTTCGTTTAAGGGTGTAGTGTTGTGCCGATTAGAGAGGCGTCAGCCGCTGGCCATGGCTGGATCAAAGATGGGACGAATCTCGATCTCGGTGTCGCGAACGCCTGATGCAACATGCACATCGATCAAGCGGTTCGCCAGGGCGAGGGCTTCGGATTTTGAATCGGCTTTCAGGATCGCAAAGCCGCCAATGACTTCTTTCGCCTCAGAAAAGGGGCCGTCAATCACGCGGCGCTCGCCATCGACACACTGCAAAATCATCCCTTCGGAGGTCGGCAGTAGGCCTTCGCACGATTCGAGGATTCCCGCTTGGGCGATCTCCTGGATTAACGTTTCCATGCGAGCAATGAGTTCGGGCGCCGGCGGCACGCCCGCTTCGGATTCTTTGGTCCCTTTCACCATCATCATGAATCGCATGATCTGGATTCCTGAATTAGAATAAGCGTGGTGGTTGCTTGGCTTCTCTGTAACTTGCGAGGTTTCTGATGCCTGGTACTGACTCTGCCTATATGTTGTTCTTCAGCGAACTGCCCGACGAATGCTATGCAGGGATGTCGGCGGAAGAGAAACAACAACTAACCGATGCTTGGAACGCGTGGTACGAGGGCCTGGCTACGGTCGGCAAAGTGCAACATGGTCATCCACTGGAACCGGCGCGCCGCGTGGTGTCGGGAACGCGTGGTGAATCAGTGGTCGATGGTCCATTCGCCGAGGCGAAGGAGACCATCGGTGGTTACTTTCTGCTGACGGTCGATAGCTTCGAGGAAGCTACCGAGATCGCTCAGCGTTGTCCTAGCTTGCGGCTGGGCATGAAGATCGAAGTGCGTCGCGTCGCAGGCAGTTGTGCTCAACTCGGGGTAAAGGGACGACCCGCTGCGGCGGCTCGCGTCTAGGCCTAGCCTTCGGCTTCGGCCTTGAGCTTGGCCAGTCCCGATTCGAACTGGCTGCCGACCATCGCGTCGGTGTTAAATAGCACCTGCATGACCTTGCCCATGAACAGGTTGGGACCATGCATTGCCCAGGTGACCTTGGTCCCG
>JAEZGD010000155.1 GCA_023417165.1 Planctomycetota bacterium | reverse complement strand
CTTAATGCGCGATCTGATGCGCGCCCTCGATCGCTTCAAGACTGGCAATGGCGCTTCGCCCACGCTGGCTCCTTCGCTGGTCGATCTGATTCGCGAAGCCTGGACGCTGGCATCGGTCGAATACGGTGCTACCGAAGTGCGCAGCGGCGACTTGCTGGCAGCGCTAATGATTGAGCCCACGCTCAAGACTCGCGCGGTCGAGATCTCGCCAGAGCTGGCGAAGATTCCTGGCGAATCGTTCGCGAAAGAACTGCCTACTGTGCTGGCTAATAGCAGCGAAGGGCGCAGCGCGGCTTCTGCGACTAGCAGCGCGACCAACAATCCTTCCAAGTCAAACGGCAAGACGCCGGCCCTCGATCAATACACGATCAACCTGACCGAGCGCGCCAAGAATGGTCAGCTTGATCCGGTCATCGGTCGCGATGCCGAGATTCGCCAGGTGATGGACATCCTGATGCGTCGTCGTCAGAACAATCCCATCCTCACCGGCGAAGCAGGTGTCGGCAAAACCGCCGTCGTCGAAGGCTTTGCACTGCGGATCGCGGCTGGCGACGTGCCGCCGGCGCTAAAGAATGTCGCGCTGCACTCGCTCGATATGGGCCTGTTGCAAGCGGGCGCTGGCGTGAAGGGCGAATTCGAGAATCGCCTCAAGCAAGTGATCGAGGAAGTGAAGTCGTCGCCCACGCCGATCATTGTCTTCATCGACGAAGCCCATTCGCTGATCGGCGCAGGCGGGCAACAAGGCCAAGGCGATGCGGCCAACCTGCTCAAGCCGGCGCTGGCACGCGGCGAGTTCCGCACCATCGCCGCCCCCACCTGGGCGGAATACAAGAAATACTTCGAGCGCGACGCGGCCCTCGCCCGGCGTTTCCAAACCGTGAAAGTCGAAGAACCTGTCGAACAAGTCGCGGTCGACATGATGCGCGGCCTGGTCGATACGCTGGAAAAGCATCACGGCATTAAGATCGAAAGTGAAGCGGTCGAGGAAGCCGTGCGGCTGTCGCATCGCTACATCAGCGGCCGGCAACTGCCTGACAAGTCGGTCAGCCTGCTCGACACCGCGTGCGCCGGCGTCGCCCTATCGCAAAACAGCACGCCTGCGGCGATCGAAGACGCCGAGCGCCGCATCACGCAGCTCCAAATCAATCTGAACCTACTTGAGCGTGAAAGCGAGTTCGGTGTCGATCATGTCGATGCCATCGCCCGCGTGGAAAAGGATCGCGCGGCCGCCCAGCAACAACTGGCGGACTTGAAGGCGAAGTGGGACAGCGAAAAGGACCTGGTCGGCAAGATTCGCGTCCTGGAAGACGAAATCGAGAAGCTAGTTGCCGCCGATCACGAACAGCCCGCTACCGCAGAGAAGCTCGCTGAGTTTCAACGCCTGCAGAACGAACTCAAAACCAAGCAAGGCGAGACGCCGCTGGTGCACGCTCATGTGAACGCCGCCGCCATCGCCGCGACCGTTTCGTCGTGGACCGGCATTCCGCTCGGTCGCATGTTGGCCGACGAGGTCAAGACGGTCATCAATTTGAAGCCGACGATGGAAGAGTACATCGTTGGCCAATCGCATGCACTCGACCTAATCAGCAAGACCATTCGCGTCTCCCGCGCGCAGCTCGGCGATCCTTCTAAGCCGATCGGCGTATTCATGCTGGTGGGCCCCAGCGGCGTCGGCAAAACCGAAACCGCCATCACGCTAGCCAACTTGCTGTATGGTGGCGAGCAGAACATGACCACCATCAATATGAGTGAGTTCAAGGAAGAACATAAAGTTTCGATGCTCATGGGCTCGCCGCCGGGTTATGTCGGCTATGGCGAGGGGGGCGTGCTGACCGAAGCCGTGCGCCGCAAGCCGTATAGCGTCATTCTGCTCGACGAAATGGAGAAGGCGCACGCTGGCGTGCAAGACGTCTTCTACCAGGTGTTCGATAAGGGTGCGATGAAGGACGGCGAAGGTCGCGACATCAATTTCAAAAACACGGTGGTGATTATGACCACCAACGCCGCCACCAACGAAGTGATGCAACTGGCATCCGATCCCGAGCGCCGCCCCGATCCCGAAGCGCTGGCCGATGCGATCTTTCCTTCGCTGCTAAAGACGTTCAAGCCTGCGTTTCTCGGCCGCTGCGCGATCATTCCGTATTACCCACTCAGCGACGATGTGCTGCGCGGCATCGCGAAGCTGAAACTCGGCAAGATCACGCGCCGCATCCAAGAGAACTATCGCGCAGCGTTCCGCTTCACACCGGAACTGGTGGACGAGATTGTCGCGCGTTGCACCGAAGCCGATACGGGTGCTCGCAACATCGACCATATCTTGACCAAAACGATGTTGCCGGAGTTGGCAAGTGAATTCTTGGCGCGATTAGCAGATGGCCACAAGATCCAGGGGGTTGATATTAGCGTCGATGCCAATGGCCAGTTCCTTTACCGCTTTACGGAGGGAGCGGGGACCCTGACTGCGGGGGACCAGCATGTAAAGGAAAGTCGCGCATTAGAACCAGCATTAGCACCTTAGAAACATCGCGTTTGCGAAGTACTATATTCTAAGATGACAACGTTATTAAACGCGTTGCGCGCGGGTCTCGAATGTCGAGACCCGCTGGACTTGCATCTTGAATATCGAGTGGATGATGGCGAATCTTGCAGTGGTTTTGAAGGACGAAATCCGTCGGTTGGCGCGGAAGGAATTGAAGTCGCATTTGGGTACAACGCGCCAGGCGGTGGGACGTTATCGTCGCGAAATTGCCGAGCTAAAACGCCAATTGCAATCGCAGGCAAAAAAGATTGCGCAGCTAGAACGTCGCGGTGGCCAAGCCGATGCCGGGGGTGCCGACGACAGTTTAGAACAAGAAGCGATTCGCTTTTCGGCCAAGTCGGTGCGCTCGCAGCGTCGCAGACTGGGCTTATCGGCGGCCGATTATGGCAAGCTGATCGGCGTCTCGGGCCTGACGATCTATAACTGGGAACAAGGCAAAACGCGTCCGCGCCAATCGCAACTGGCGGCGTTAGTCGCCGCGCGCGGCATGGGCAAGCGCGAAGCGCTCGCCAAGCTAGAAGATTAAGTAGCGCATCGCGATGAACTAGACCAGTTCTTTGATCACGCGGCGCTGCTCGACGAGGTATTGCGGACGGCCATTGTTATCCAGAATCGTCCGATCTTTCACGTTGATGCCTAGCGTGTGATACAACGTGGCGAAGACGTGCTGCAGATGGACGGGATTATCCTTCGCGTCCTCGGCATAGGCGGTCGAGGAACCAATGACCTGCCCCATGCGCAAGCTGCCGCTGCTCATAAAGCACATCGACAGCCGTGACCAGTGATCGCGCCCCGCGCTGTTATTGAC
>JAEZGD010000126.1 GCA_023417165.1 Planctomycetota bacterium | reverse complement strand
CCACCAAATATCCACTGCGCATTTGCACCGTTTGAGTTCCGTTCCTAGTGTGCGAATAAAAAGCAGCGAAGCGCGAAAGAGTCGCGCTTCGCTGGAAAGAAAGTCAGCAGTCGCACGCAGCGTTACGGCAGCGTCACTGGCAGGCCGTCCATACGGTTAGCCAGGCGATACAGTTGCACGCTGTCGATGTTCTGCTGGATGAAGTGCACCGAGCCATCGACGAACACGAACTGCGCCCCGCCAGGATGGAAGCTGCCGAAGCAGAGGTCTGATGGATCGCTGTCGCCACCGCCGCCGTTACCCAGCGGCAACGTGACGCGATTGATGAAGTAGCTGGCGTCGGCCACACGCAGATGCGAGCCCATGAAGTTCGAGTGGCAGCCGCCGTCATTGTTGCCGCCAGCCCACAGCGGGAAGTTGGGGCCGGTGTTCTTGCCGGGATAGACATGCGTCGATTTACCAACTTCGCCAACCATGATGGTGTTGCTGGTGCCGTCGTTGACCGCGGCCATCGTGACTGTCCAAGTGTTAGTATTGTCGTTATCGAAGGTTAACACACCTGTTTGCGTGCTCCCCTTCCAAACTGCGCAGTTCCAGTCAACCGTCATGTGTGTCGTGGTGCCGGCACTGCCCACATAGTGCGACGCACCGAAGCCGTTGTTATCAACCTTGCCCAAAGCATTCGAGGGGCAAAGGAATCCCGGGACCGAGGTTTTGGTGTACGGATCGTGCACCGCGGTCGCGACCCTGAGCGTAGTCCAAGGAGCAGCATCGACACTGGGATGCGGTCCCGAATTAGTGATCATTGAGGCGCCCGCCGCAGTGACGTTGCCCGAAATGCCGTTGTAGAGATTCGTCCCTTCCATGAACGGTAGGACATACGTTCCCCAGCCAAAGCAGTTGGTGTCGTCATTCGTCATGCCCACCGGAAAGCTGCCATAGGTGTCATGAAAGTTCTGCAGTGCCAGGCCAAATTGCTTGAGGTTGTTGCCGCAGCTCATACGGCGCGCCGCTTCACGAGCCGCCTGCACGGCAGGCAGCAGTAGCGCGACCAGCACACCAATGATGGCGATCACCACCAACAGTTCCACCAGCGTAAAGCCGCGCTGCGATGAGCGGCGACAGAGAGAGAATCTTCGTTGCATGCCTTCGGTTCCAGTTACAAAAAAATGAGAGAGGAGAACCAAACCGCGCTCGGCCGCCTGGGCGCTCGCACAGTCAATACACGCTTCGTTGGAGTGTGCTCGCAATCCCTGCGGCAGCCCTGCCCATCCCGCAGCCGCCCCCCTCATGGGTAACAGTCCGGTTGCAACATACTCCATCGCCACCCCTAAATCAGATGACAGCGTGTTTATATAACCATGTTCTTATATACACAAGTAAAATCAACGATCTCGGAACGGACACCGCAGAAATACAGGAACTTTTATTTTGAATATTTTTCCCTACGCGCTCTGACAGGCTCACAGCCCCCTTTCGAACTATCCCGGAAGATATTTCCCCTTCCGTTTAGCGGTGAACAAACTTGCGCCAGCGATGTTTCGTCGATGCCAGGGCAACTGCTTGCGAGCGCCGCGTATATCGCGGTTAATAGGCGACACGGTTTGGGTCTGGCCGCGATTCCTCCCCTTCCTGGAGCACTCTCATGCACGAAGACGCACTTAGCCTGCTTCCGAAAACCGACTTCACCCGCCGCGGGTTTGTAGTCACCAGCCTGGCGGCTGGCTTCGCTTTGTCGGTTCAACCGGTCTCGGCCGAAACCATCACTACCAGCACCGATGGTCTGCGCGCCGGCGAAGTCAAGATTCCCACCAAAGACGGCGAGATGCCGGCATATCGCGCGTGCCCCGAGAAGGGCGAGAACTTTCCGGTCGTGCTGGTGGTGCAAGAGATCTTCGGCGTTCACGAACACATCAAAGACGTCTGCCGCCGACTGGCCAAGCAAGGCTATCTGGCCATCGCTCCCGAACTCTACGCTCGCCAAGGCGATGTCTCGAAGCTGACCGACATTCAAGAGATCATCGGCAAGGTGGTGTCGAAGGTGCCCGATAAGCAGGTCATGGAAGATCTCGACGCCACCGTCGCCTGGGCGAAGAAGTCGGGCGGCGGCAACACCGACAAGCTGGCCATCACTGGCTTCTGCTGGGGCGGTCGCATCGTGTGGTTGTATGCGGCCCACAACAAAGACCTCGATGCTGGCGTCGCCTGGTATGGACGCATTGTCGGCACCGCCAATGACCTGCAACCGAAGCATCCCATCGACATTGCCAAGGATCTGCAAGCGCCGGTCCTTGGTCTCTACGGCGGCGCCGACACCGGTATTCCGAACGATACCGTCGAGCAGATGAAGAAGGCGTTGAAAGAAGCCGACAAGCCTTCGGAAATCGTCCTCTATCCCGATACGCCGCACGGCTTCCACGCCGACTATCGCCCCACCTATCGCAAAGAGCAAGCGGAAGACGGTTGGAAGCGCTTGCTCGATTGGTTCAAGAAGCACGGCGTGGCGTAGGCAGCGCGTAGGGTGTGGCGAGTCCGCGAGCCGCACCTGCGGGGAATGACGAATGACCAAGCACGAATGACCAATGGCTTCACTAGCCCGCAGCGCGAGCAAGGGAAGGGTTATGCTCGCGCTGCGCTAGCGCCGCGAGTCGTGGTGCGGCGTGAAGTGCAACTTGCTACGCCATGCGATTTGAATAACCCGCGGCGACGCAAGGGTTCTGGCATCACTCATCCCTCGCTGGCGCGTCGGGCTAGTGAGCCGCGGGTTCGATCGTACATTGCGCGAGCTGCGTATAGTCAGGGCGGTCGGCGGCGGTGGGATGACGATAAGCGGCGACCACGCGACCGCGATCAAAGACGAACACGCCAGGCATCTGCAGGCCATCGCCTTGCAGCTTGCCGAAACCATGCCGGGCGATAATCGCCGTCTGAAAGCCGCGCCACCATACGCGCGGGCTCATCACCTGCATGAACCGGCCGCGCGTGAGACCAAACGCACGATAGAGTCGACACTCCGGATCGCTGAAGCGCGGCACGTCTTCGAGCTTATAAGCCGCGCACAGCGCTGCGCCAGCTTCCTCGTCGCTCATGTGCACCACCGCGAGCGACATGCCGCGATCTTCAATCGCTGCGCGGTCGCGCGCCAAGTCGGCCAACGCTTCGCGGCAAAACGTGCATCCTGCATGTCGCAGAAAAGTCACCAGCACCGGTCGCTGCTGCGAAAGCTCGTCGAGCGTGCGTCCCTGCTGATCGCGCAGTTGCGAAGCCAATTGCTCTAACGCTTCGTCTTCAGCAGTCGACGGCGCTGTGTTGACCTTCACGGCGTACCACAGCGCGGCGCTAAACGGAATCCACCAGATCACATCATTGAACAAGCAGATCCATGCCATCACCGGCGGCAGCGTGCCGCGCCACAGCGCCCACATCATGCCGATCGGCCCGAGCACTTTGCCGAGAAGGCCGACCGCCACGATCGGCCAGTGCCGCGCGGGATCGCGCGCCGCAATCCAATAGCCAATCCCATACACGCCCACCACCATGCCCAGACATTGCCAGATCTCGGGATAGTTGGGCAGCGGCAGCTCGGCCCAGCGAAAGAAGGCGAGCGGAAAGCACACCACGAGCGCGCCCCACAGCAGATTGTAGAGACCTGCCAGGCGAAGCGCGCTCGTGAGCCAACGTGGTGTTTGCATGCTAATTCTGGTTCCGGCCCAAGATCGCCCGCAGCGCGTCTTCGAGCTGCGGATGCCGAAAAGTATAGTGCGTTTCCTCGAGACGACTCGGCCGCACCCGCTGACTGGCAAGCAATAGCTCGTCAGCCATTTCGCCCAGGGCGAGCCGCGCCGCGAAAGCGGGCATCGGCACAATCGTGGGACGACGCAGCACGCGGCCGAGCGTCTTGGTGAATTCCTGATTAGTAACCGTATTTGGCGCGACCACATTCACAGGTCCGCGCACCGAATCGTTGACAATTGCGTGATGAATCGCGCCGACAGCGTCGTCCAATGCAACCCAGCTCCAGTACTGCCGGCCGCTGCCAATCACGCCGCCGCCGCCAAGACGAAACGGCAACAACATCTTCGCCAGCGCGCCGCCGCGTGGCGAAAGAATGACGCCAAACCGCAAGTTCACGACGCGAATCCCCGCTTCGCGCGCCGGCTGCGCTGCGGCTTCCCATTGCTGACACACATCCGCCAAAAAGCCCTGCCCTGCCGGGCTTTGTTCGTCGAGCCACTCATCACCGCGGTCGCCATAAATGCCAATGGCCGAAGCGCAAACCAGCACTTTCGGCGGCGCAGGCAATTTTGCCAACTCGGTCGCCAGCAGTTGCGTTCCCTCGACGCGACTGCGCAGAATGCGATCTTTCTTCGCGGCGGTCCAGCGACCATCGCCAATGTTATCGCCAGCCAAGTGTACAACGG
>JAEZGD010000028.1 GCA_023417165.1 Planctomycetota bacterium | reverse complement strand
GTTTGGTGCAGCAGGGCAAGAACGCATGCGACGCGATTTCACCGTCGAGCAAATGATCGCCCGGCATGCCGAACTGTATCGCAGTTTGCTGTAATCAGCAGGTGCCAGGGCGTACAATAAAGCAATGAACAAAGCTTTTGTGCGCGAACCCGATAGCGAAGACGTCAAGTGCCCGCGCTGCGGTGCGTTGGGAACGTCGGTGCCGCGAGAAACGGTCGAAGCACTCGTCAAGCCCGAGGTGCTCGATCGCTTGGCACAATCGGCCAGCTATTGTCCCACGCCGATCTGCGACGTGGTCTATTTTGACGCCTTCGAACGCGTTGTCGTCACGGACGAGTTGGTCCGCCCGGTGTATCCGAAAGATCCCGATGCGCCGATCTGCCCGTGCTTTGGCGTCACCACCGATGCCATCGAGCAAGACCTGGCCGAAGGAACCGTGCAGCGCACCCGGCAGCTGGTCGAGCAAGCGAAATCGCCTGAGGCGCGGTGCCAGACCATGGCGGTACAAGGCCGCTCGTGCGCCGCGGAAGTCCAGCGTTATTACATGCGGCGCAAGAACGGTCCCTAAAAACAATCGCTGGCAATTCCCGCCTGCATCAACGACAATCCTCTTCACATCCTCTCGCCACTGCCCACTACCCACTCTCCACTAACAACTCCCTATGTGTGGTATCGCCGGGGCAATCTGGACCGATCCTGCTTTGACGATCGACGAGCCGACGCTCAGGCGCATGACCGATCGCTTGGCGCATCGCGGCCCCGACGACGCCGGCTATTTGGCGTCGCAGTATCAGATTCGCACGCCCTACGAACCGATGCCTGGCGTGGCGCTCGGGCATCGTCGGCTGTCGATCATCGACCTGGCGGCAGGGCATCAGCCGCTGTCGAACGAAGACGAGAGCGTGTGGATTGTCTTCAATGGCGAAGTCTACGACTATGCGGCGCTGCGGCAACGGCTGGAAGGCTCCGGCCATCGCTTTCGTACGCATAGCGATACCGAAACGATCGTCCATTTGTACGAAGACGAAGGCGTCAACTGCTTTCGTCACCTGAACGGCATGTGGGCGATTGCCATCTACGATCAGCGGCTGCGTCGTTTGATCCTCGCCCGCGATCGCCTGGGCAAAAAGCCGCTGGTCTATCGCCACGAAGGCGGGCGACTGTTGTTCGCCAGCGAGCTGAAAAGCATCCTCGCGGTGCCTGGCGTGCCGCGCGAGCTCGATCCGGCCGCCATCGACGAGTACCTGACCTATCAATACATACCGCATCCCAACACGATCTTTCGCGGCATTCGCAAGCTGCCGCCAGGGCATTACGCGATCTTTCAAGACGGCCAGCTCGAAGTCAAACCGTATTGGCAAGTCGACTTCGCCACTGAGCAGCCCTGGACCGAAGCCGCCGCGCGCGAGCGGCTGCAAGAGTTGCTCTACGACGCCGTGAAATTGCGGCTGCGCAGCGATGTACCGCTCGGCGCGTTTCTCTCCGGCGGCATCGATTCGTCGATCACCTGCGCGCTGGCGCAAGACGCGTTGCGGGAGCTGTCGGGCGAGCGGCTGAAGACCTTCACGATTGGTTTTCCGGTCAAAGAGTTCGACGAAAGCCCCTATGCCGAACGCGTTGCCCAGCATCTCGGCACCGATCACCGCACACTTGAAGTCCGTCCCGATGCGCTCAGCATCTTGCCGAAGCTGGTGTGGCACTACGACGAGCCGTTCGCGGATAGCTCGGCGATTCCGACCTACTATTTGTCGCAGCTCACGCGGCAGCAAGTGACGGTCGCGATCAGCGGCGATGGCGGCGATGAGCTGTTTGCTGGCTATGGTCGCTATCGCGCGGTGGCGCTGGCGGCGGCCTTCGATCGCGCCCCTGGCGTGCGTAACTTCATCGCTTCGCCGTGGTGGCAGAAGCTGCCCAGTGGTCAGCGCGACCGCACCTTCCGCCGTCGCGCGTTACGCTTCAGTGCGGCGCTCGGGCAAACGCCACAGCGCCGCTATTTAGAATGGATCGCGATCTTCCGCGAAGCGCAGCGCGCGGCGTTGTACACCGACGAATTCATCGCACAACTGCCGGAAAGCGATCCGCTGGCGTTCATCGCCACGCCTTGGAATCAGGCGAAGAATCGCGATCCCGTGACCGCGGCCTCGCTCACTGATCTGGTGACTTACCTACCATGCGACTTGATGACCAAGGTGGACATCGCCTCGATGGCGCACGGCCTGGAATCGCGGTGTCCGTTCCTCGATTATCGCGTGGTCGAGTTCGCCGCCAGCTTGCCTGTGGCGCTGAAATATCGCTGGGGACAAGGCAAGCATCTGCTGCGTCGCACCTTTGCCAATCGCCTGCCGCGCGAAGTTTGGACGCGCAAGAAAATGGGCTTCGGCGTGCCGCTCTCGCATTGGTTCCGCGATGAGCTGCGCAGTCTGACGCGCGACGTATTGCTGTCGTCCTCCGCCATCAACCGCGGCTACTTCCGCCCCGCCGCTGTCGAGCAACTGATCACCGAGCACGAAAGCCGCAACTACGACCACAGTCACCGGTTGTGGGCCCTGCTGTTTTTGGAGTTGTGGCTGCGCGAGTGGGTCGATGGCGCGGAGGAAATGACGAAAGTCGAAAGCCAAATGTCGATTCAATGACTGAATGACGAAGCACGAATGACCAATGGATTGGCGCACTACGCTAACTGCCGGTAGAGTTCGGCATTCTTGTTCAGAACCTGCTCGGCAGCTTCGCGAAACTCGGGCGAAGTGCTGAGCAATCGCGCGACTTGCTGGCGCAGATATTCCTCAGGCGTCACGCCGGCGCGCTCGGCCATGGTCCGCAGCGCTGCGAGTTGCTCGTCGTTGAGCGAGATTTCCAAACTGGTCATGACGTGGTCTCCACGCCAGGCATTATAGCTCAACCAGCGGCCGACAGCTTCCCGAGCAGGCCGCTCGCCCAGAACAAATAGCCGACGGGGGCGGCGATCAGTACGCTGTCCATGATGTCGAGGATGCCGCCGAGGCCGCGCATCCAGGTGCTGCTGTCCTTTTGCTGCATATCACGCTTGAGCAGTGATTCCGCCAGGTCGCCCACCATGCCAGCCAACGTGATTGCCACCGCATAAATCAGCCAGCCACGCCAATCACCGAGCGAAATGCCGGGGCCCACGATCTGCGGCGCGAGGAATTGAAAATAGAGCCACGAGACGACGCACGCCGTCAGCAGGCCGCCGAGTGCCCCTTCCACCGTCTTGCCTGGCGAAAGCAGCGGCGTGAGCTTGGTGCGGCCAAACGATTTGCCGGACATATACGCACCGGTGTCCGAAAACTTCACGATCAGAATCAGCGAGATCACCGCCGCCATGCCCAATTGCTGATTTGACTCGTTAATGAACCGCAGCCAGATCAGAAACGAATACGACACGCCCAAATAGGCGATGGTGAACAGCGTCAGCGCGACGTTCACGATCACACCGCCAGGCCTTTGGTAACGCAGCATCTCGCCGCCGAAAGCCAGCGGCACACACAACGCAAACGCGCTAAAGGTCAGTCCCAACTTGCCGAGCGGGCAATCCGGCGGATAGGTGCGGCCGAAAAAGCTGTAATACAGTGGCGCGCACGACACCAGGGTGATAAATGCCACGCCACCGTAGACGGCCCAGGCCGCCGGGCGATGGCCTTGGTTTTTCAGCAGCGACAAGACTTCTTCGGTCGCCAGCAAAATGGCCGCGATCACGAGCGGAAACAGCCAAACGCCGGGATAGCCGAAGTTCCACGCGTAATCGGCATAGATCAGCGCCAGCAGCGGAATCAAAATCGCAGCCGCGCCCAGAAGTCGAAAACGAAGCATGGTGCTAGTCAGTGCAGGACAGGTAGGAAACCTTCTTCGTCAGGCGGAACTCCAATTCCGCCCTGCTCAGGATGCTGCTGGCAATCTGCGGATAAAGCCGGGCTTCATCCTCCGCCTTCGCATTACGAAGGCCCTAAACCTCCGAAACGGCGGTCGCGGGCGGCGAAATCACGCAGCGCCTCATGC
>JAEZGD010000023.1 GCA_023417165.1 Planctomycetota bacterium | reverse complement strand
TCGGCAGGGCCGGGCAATCAAACGTCGCCGCGGTCAGATCGACCTCCATGCGATAGCGTTTGAAGTAGGTCAGACCCATTGCCGCACCCAGGCGTGTCTCGCTCGCACAGATTTCCTGAATCGTATCGACCGCACCGGACAGGGTCAACGTTTAGCCAATGCAGGACCGAACTTGCATCGACCACCCCGCAGCGCAACCACAGCGGAATCCTACCTCATTACGTAACGCGAATTGCCTGCGGAAGCGGAATGTTTGGGGCATTTGGCACTGCCCGCATCACCTGACTCTTGACGACTCGTTGCTATCATATAAACTCAAAGCAGTTTTTGGTTAATCAAAACCTTGTTTTCGCCGAAAACAAATCTGGTTAACCCATGCTTCAAAGGACCACCATCATGTTCCGTAACTGCTTGCTTCTAGCAGTGTTAGGAATTTCCATCGCACTGTCAGGCGGCGCTATTAGCGCGGCCGATGGCGAGAAAAAGCTCGTCATCGCTTGTTCGACAACGCAGGTGGCCGACTTTGTGCGGCAGGTGGTCGGCGACCGCTGCGAAGTCCACTGCGTGCTCGCCCCGGGGCAAGATCCGCACCTTTATCGCATTCGTCCGCAGGACGCCACGCTCGTCGCCAAGGCGGACCTCTGCTTCGACAACGGCCTGCATCTGGAAGGCAAAGACTGGATGCGATCGCTGGCCACCGACGCCGGCAAGCCAATTGTCAGTTGTGCGGTTGGTGTGGAACCGCTCAAGCTGGCCGACGAAGGGGGCGAAACCAGTACCGACCCGCATGCCTGGTTCACGCCCAAGAACGCCGGCGTCTATGTTCGAAACATTTTGCAAGCCGTTTCCAAGCATGATCCCAAGAACAAGGCTGAATATGCCGCCAGGGCGAAGCTGTATCTCGATCAATTGCGCGTGCTGAATGCGTGGATCGTCGAGCAAGTCAATCAAATCCCGCCACAGCGCCGCGTACTGGTGACCAGCCACGACGCCTTTGGATATTTCTGTCGCGAGTATGGCTTCACGTCGCAAGCGCCGACCGGTTGGAGCACCGACCAGGAAATCGGCGGCGGTGCGACGCCTGAGCGCATCCGCGCCACCGCCAAGGCGATTCGCGACCAGGGCATCAAAGCCATCTTTGTCGAAACCAGCGTGAGCCCGAAGATCATCCAAGAGATCGCGCGCGAAGCTGGCATCAAGGTGGGCGGCGAGCTCTATTCCGATTCGATGGGCGTGCCGGGCAGCGGCGGCGAGACCTATTTAGGTATGATGCGTGAAAACGTGCTCACGATTGTCGAAGCGATGAAATAGCCTCTCATGCGTCCCTTGCTTGCACTGCTGCTCTCGGCCGCCATCTTGCTGGGAGTGCGCGCCTATTTGCAATTCGCGGTGTCGCTGCGTCGCCCGGTAGTTACCACCGTGGAAGAATCGGCCGCCACGGGCATCTTTTCCGCCGAGATCACGCTGACTTTCGACGCGGCGCCTGACGAGTTCTCGCTGGAGCCGACCTCACTGGTATTCAAGCAGCAAGATCGCGTACTGCTCGAGCGGCGCGATCCGGTCCGCGCCGGCGAGCCACTGGTGATCGACAATCTCACAGGCATCGTCGCCGGGCGAAACGAGTTCTA
The DNA here is from genome assembly GCA_023417165.1 of Planctomycetota bacterium. Lineage (GTDB taxonomy): Bacteria > Planctomycetota > Planctomycetia > Pirellulales > Pirellulaceae > JAEZGD01. The sequence continues at coordinate 2,408 of JAEZGD010000023.1, read as the reverse complement.
CTTCGAATGTATTCCCAGCGCGGCCGATCAGCCGCTCGCCCGCGCGGTGCGCGTGCGTTTGCTGCGCGATGGCGATGAAGTCGCCGATACCACACTGTGGGCGCCGCCAGGGCAAACGCCGCGCGGTCGCATCACGCTCGATGTTCCTGCCGCTGCCGCGACGAAAGAGCACCATGAGCACGCCGCCTAACATCAAGCCTGCGCCAGACCACACCGCCAACGAGCGCGTCGCCATCGAGGTCGAGCATCTCACGGTCAGCTACGGTCCCTCCCCTGCTCTGCTCGATATTTCGGTCCAGATTCCCGCCGGGCAATTGGTGGGCGTCATCGGTCCGAACGGTTCCGGCAAGTCGACGCTCATCAAAGCGATACTGGGCTTTGTGCGCCCCGACTTTGGCACCGTCAGGATCTTTGGCGAGACCGCCGATCACGCGAAGGGGCGCGTCGCTTATGTCCCGCAGCGCGGCAGCGTCGATTGGGACTTTCCCATCACCGTCCGCGAGGTCGCGCTGATGGGCCGCTATGGGCATCGGCCTTGGTGGCGTAATCTTTCGCATGAAGATTACCGGCATGCCGACGAAGCGCTCGAAATGGTGCGCATGAGCGAGTTTCGCGATCGCCAGATTGGCCAGCTCAGCGGCGGCCAGCAACAACGTGTGTTCATGGCGCGGGCGATGGCTCAAGGCGCAGAGATTCTGCTGTTGGACGAACCCTTCGCTTGCGTCGATGCCGCCACGGAGCGCGCCATTCTGGACGTGCTGGAGCGCACCAAAGCGGCCGGCAAGACGCTGGTGGTCGTGCATCACGATCTGGCCACCGCCGCCGAGTATTTTGACCGCATCCTGCTGCTCAAGCAACGCCTGTTCGCCTTCGGGCCGCCCGAGGTGGTGCTGAAGCCCGAACTGCTGTCGGAGGTTTACGAAGGCAAGCTCCGCATCTTTGCCGAGCTCGGCCAGGACTGACGTCACATGTATCAAGCTTTTGTCGACTTTCATCATGCTAACCCGCACCTGATCAAGGTGCTGATTGCTGGGTCGTTGGTATCGATCGTCTGTGGCGTGATCGGTTGCTTTATCGTGCTGCGCCGGATGGCCTTCTTAGGCGACGCTTTGTCGCATGCGATGTTGGCTGGGGTGGTGGCCGGCTACTTGATCGTGAAACGCCTGACAGGCGAAGAAGCCCGCGCGCCGGCGATGCTGCTCGGCTCAATCATTGCCGCGCTGCTGACTGTGCTGATGATCGGCTTCGTCTCAAAGGTCTCGCGCATCAAAGAAGATGCAGCCATCGGCATTACCTACACGGGCGTGTTCGCGCTCGGCGGCATTTTAGCATCGCTGTTTTCGAGCGAGATTCATATTGACCTGGTGCACTTCATCACCGGCAACGTGTTGGTGGTGCAAGACTCGGATCTGTGGCTGATGGCCTGGGTCGCCGCGATCGTGCTATCGGTCGTACTGTGTTTCTTTCGTCAACTACAACTCACCAGCTTCGACCCGGTGATGGCGGCATCGATCGGCATTCCGGTGCTGCTGGTCGAATACACGTTGACTACGTGCACCGCGCTCGTGGTTGTCAGCGGCGTGAGCATCGTCGGTGTGATTCTAGTCGTGGGGCTGTTGGTGATTGCTGCTTCGTCCGCTTTTCTGCTGTGCGATCGGCTCAGCCGCATGCTAGTGGTGGCGGCGCTGATGGGCGTCAGCAGCTTTTTGCTGGGCTATTGGTTTTCAGAAGCGATTAATGTCGCGCCCGGTTCCGCGATTGTCTTGGCAGGCTGCGTGCAATTCCTGATCGTGCTCACCATCGCGCCACGCTATGGCTTGATCGCCGATTGGCTGCGCCGCAGAAGCATGGTGCCGCAGCAACTCGTTGAAGACGTCCTCGGCGCGCTGTTGCGCGACAGCAATCAACGCGTACCAGTGGCAACGCTCGCCAAGTACATTCCTGGCGGGCATGCGAAGCTGCGCAGTGCGCTGCGGGCGCTCGACCGCCAAGGCTTGCTGATCTTCGCTAGCGATGCTGCGCAGCTGACGGCCGCAGGCGAGAAAGAAGGTCGCCGCTTGATGCGCGCCCATCGCCTGTGGGAAGCGTATCTCGAACACGTCGGCGCGCCGGCGGCGGAATTGCACGAGCGCGCGCACCACTTGGAGCACGTGAACGATGAAGCGGCTGTCGATTACCTCGATGACAAGCTTGGCCATCCGCTCACCGATCCGCACGGCGCCGAGATTCCACAAGACGTCGTGCACGTCGTGCCGGGAGCAACAATCAGCGCCGCGCAGTTGCGCGAAGGCTACATCGCCACGGTGCAAACGGTCGGTCCCCATGCCGCTGACCAAGGCCTCTCGCCAGGCATGCGGATCACCGCGGGTCCGCGCATCGATGAGGGACGGACCTGGACGTTTCTGACC
>JAEZGD010000787.1 GCA_023417165.1 Planctomycetota bacterium | reverse complement strand
CTGCCGGCCTGAGGACACCGCCGAGAATCTGCAAATCATGCGCGATGTCTGTGCCAAGGCGCAGCAAGACGGGCTGACCGAAAAGGAACTGGAGCAAGCCAAGAACAAGATCTGCGCTCATCTGGTGCTGCAAGCCGAGCGTCCGAGCAGTCGGCTGTTCTCAGTCGGCAATGGTTGGATTCAGCGCCGCGAATATCGCACGGTGCGCGAAGCGGTCGAAGCCTATCGCGCCGTCACGCTCGATGACCTGCACGCGGTGATGCAAAAGTACCCGCTGACCACGAACACCACGGTTTGCGTCGGCCCCTTGGCGGAGATCGCCGCGCCAGAGTGAGGGTAGAGGGTAGAGGTCGGGTGGCGTCGTTTGCATTGAGTGTTGCATTTCTCTTTACTCCACCCTCTACTCTCCGCTCTCATACCCTCACACCCAGACGCACCCTCAAACCGCCCCCAGCCGGAATAACCGGTACGATTGCTGCCTGAGTGCAATCCAGCACGACCGGGCGACGATATTCCTCCTGGAAACCCCCTGCCAGGATAGGAGGCGCCGGTATGGTCCGCACGACAGGAACGTGGCTCGCGGTTGGTTTGCTGGTCGCTATGCTGGCGACGAGCGCCCATGCGGGACAGAAGCAAGTCATTAAAGTTGAACCCGATTGCGAAAAAGCCCCGCATCCCGGCCATGGCGACGGCTATCCGTTGGGATTTGGCTTTGGCTGGACGAGCAAGTACTACTCTGTCGGCGGTTGCCCCGGCTGGCAGCAACGCCCATGCAATCCGTTTCTCGGCGTGCCGTTCTATTCGTCGCTCGGCCAGACCGGCCCGCGCCGCATGCTGCTGTGGCCGCCCCAGGTTGGTTCGCCGCTGTATAACAACACGCCGCGATTGGTTCCTTATCCGCCTGACGGTCGTCCCTGCCACGGCGTGAACTGCCCTTACTAGGTCGCCGGGCGAGCGTGACGCGCTGCAAAGTCGCTACTCTCGGCACCAACCCGCGCGCTTGCCTTTCCTTCCGCTCTGCCCCCGGGACTGGCCGATACTCCCAAAGATGGAGTGTGCCAGCAGGCGATGGAGGCGAAGCGATGTGGCAACGATGGGCAAGGCGAATGTTCGTGATGGCGACGGTGCTCGTAGCGACCGCTTCGAGCGCGGAGGCCGGACACTGGAACTCGCTGGGACGCAAGTTGGGGCTGGGCTGGAGCGATGGCTACCACACCCACGACCAAGGCCAAGTCTACTACGGCTGGTCACCAACCCATTCGGTTCCGCAAATGCATGCACCGCCGCCTGTCAGGCGTCCTGAAGAGATTCGTCCAGCGCGCGAAGCCGCGCGCCCGACGGGTCCGGTGCTGCCATCGCAGTTGCATTCACCTCGGCCGGCTTATTGGTATCGCTAATTGCCGCCGAATTGCCCTCGCCTTGGCGGCACAACTGCTATAATTTCCGCAGAGCTGCCATGAAGCCACTGAGTTTTCTACTTACTGCTGCGGGTTTTCTTTGCGTCGCCATCGGCGGGGCCGCGCTCTTCGTCCCGCTGGTCCCCACCACGCCCTTCCTGCTGCTGGGCGGTTTCTGTCTCGCTCGCGGATCAGAGCGGCATTACGCCTGGCTGTGTGAGCAAAGCTGGTATCAAGAGTACGTGGCTGGCTACACCAATGGCCGGGGCATTCCGCTGCGTGCGAAGATTCTCACGCTTAGTTCGCTATGGCTGGCGATTCTCGTCAGCGCCGTCTGCTTCGCGCCAAGCATCTGGGTGCAACTGCCGATGCTGCTGATTGCCACGGCGATTACTGCGCTGCTGCTACGCATCAAAACCTGCGTGGCATAAGCTGCCAGCGCTGGCATTCAAGGTTGCGGCCTGACCGTGCCGACTATAACGATAGCAACGCGTTACGACGGAGTAGCAGCGAAATTCTCAGGCAATTACTGTGGATATTTGCGCGCGCCAGGGTAGGATGACCTCCGCCCTGGCTCGTCAAGTTTCTCATCGATCGGAGATCGGCCCAATGCTCTCGCGCTTACTCTCCACCGTCGTTCTGTTGCTGACGTTGCTCGCCTCAATCGCGGTCTTTGCCTAGCATTGCCAGCAGGTTTACTGGGCGGCCATCATCTCGGCAAAGCGACGATTGATCTCTTCGGGCGTCACATCTTCGACATGCGTGGCGACGCTCCAGATATGGCCGAACGGATCAACCAGAGTGCCGCAGCGATCCCCATAGAACTGGTTCTCTAGCGGGCGAGTCTGCGTTGCGCCGGCGGCGAGCGCCGCTGCGAACACTTTGTCGCAGTCTTCGACGTACAGCATCAAGCTGACCGGCGTGCCGCCCAAGGTTTGTGGGCCGCGATGCGTTTCCATTTCGTCGGCCATCATGATGTGCGAGTCGCCGATCTTGATCTCGGCATGCAGGATCGTACCGTCGGGACCGTCCAAGCGCATGATCTGCTGCGCTCCAAAGGCGCTTTGATAAAACTGAATCGCCTGAGCGGCTCCCTTGATAATTAAGTAGGGAGTGACCGTGTGATAGCCGGCAGGAATACGTTGGATGGACATGCAAAATCCTCCTCAGCAGAAAGGGCCTCGCCGACGATCGGCGCAGGCAACTTTGCGACAGTGTACATGCGATCACGTTGTGTGCAAGTGTCTGCGCTAAAACTTTTGGAAGTTCCGAGTCGCCGGCCGGAGGACGATGCGGTGCATTGTCCTGATGCTAGAAAGCGTGCTTGAGCAGCCAGCACTAGGCGGCGGCCGCCCTTGGCAGTTGCAACGCCTGCTCAACTTCGTGCCAGACCGGTTCCAGAGGGATGTCCCAGATCTTGGCATGCGGAGTGATCGTGCCCACGATGCCTGCGGCCATCTCGGCCGACAAATCAGGCATGGCCGTGGTCACTACGCGCTGGCGTGGCGAACGCGGCGGGTTCCATGCGATCGCTTTCAGCGAATCGTATAGCGTCACGGTCGGAATGCCTGCAGCGACCGCCACATGCTTCGGACCGCCATCGCAAGTCACCATCAGGGCGCAGTGATCGAGGCAATCTTTCAACGCCGGCAGCGACAGCCGACCATAGTTCACGATCGCCGGATGACGCATGGCCTCGCCCAGCTTTTGCGCCAGCGCTTCCTCGCCTGGGCCATAGACCACAAACGGCTGAAAGCCGCGTTCCGCCAGGCGATCGGCGATGGCTGCAAAGTTCTCAAGCGGCCAACGCCGCGCTTCCAGTTCGCGCACACCATAGATG
>JAEZGD010000786.1 GCA_023417165.1 Planctomycetota bacterium | reverse complement strand
ACTTGATGGCCGCCAACTGGTCCGGCGTTTCTTCGTAGGGAAACGAAGCGTCGAATTCACGCTGCCAATCAGTGTCCGTACCGAATGCAATGCCGGGGCGTGAACCGCGGGCCGCTTGCAGTTCGAGCATCTCGGACGCCATATCGGTGACGGCGCCCTCAGCAGCCTTCTTTTGCTTCTGCCACAGCTTGCCGCCGATCTTGGCGAGCTGCGGATGGGCCTTCGTCCCGCCGATGTACTTCTGCACCAGGCCGATTTTGGCGGCCGGCACATAGATCTTCGTGCCGCCGTGGAACTCGAGCTCCAGGTGCTCTTCTTTCTGGTCCTCTTTCTCGATCAGCTTCAGACCGCGATACCGCGCGATGCCGTGCGTCAGATGGACGACCAGGTCGCCTTCGCGCAGCTCGAGAAAGCTGTCGATCGCTTTACCCAGATGACGCCGCGGCGTGCGCCGCAGTTCGCCCCGGCGAAACAGCTCGCTGCCCGAGAGCACGATCGTGCGTTCTTGCACCAGGCGAAAGCCGCCACTGAGCGTGCCTACCAGATAGTGGATCGCGCCGCGTGCTGCCAACTTCGTGCTTTGCAGGATTTCGGTCAGCCGCTGAATCTCGGCCTCGGTCGGCACGATCAGATAAACGTCGTGGTCGCCGCCGATGAAATCGAGTTGTTGACGCACATGATCCAGGTCGCCATCGAAGCGCTCGACCGACTCGACGTGCATTTGCGCCTGCGCGCCGAACGAGCCTTCCGAAAGACTCGCGGCGCTGGCGACCGCAAAGCGACTGAGTGACTCGAGCACCGCTGCGGGGCTGAACAGAGCCTCGGGCGTCGCGATCCGTTCGACATACTGCTTCGCTTCACGCACGATCCGATCGGGCTCAATCAGCAGCACCCAGCTTCCTGGAGGCAGATACTCGGCCAGATGCGTTCGCTTGCCCGAATCGGGCTTCAGCACCGTCACATCAATGCTGTCGAGCCGATCAAGGCTTCGCTGCGAGGCGATATCGAACCGCCGCAGCGACTCGATCTCGTCGTCGAAGAGTTCGACGCGGACTGGCTGATTCCAGTCGGGCGCAAAGATATCAAGAATGCCGCCGCGCGACGAAAACTCGCCCGGCAGCTCCACGGCGCTGGTGCTGTGAAAGCCCTGCATGACGAGCCACTTCAAGAACGGCTCGACGTCCAGCCGCTGGCCCGTCTGCAAGCGGCGCGTCTGATTCGCCAGCTCGGCGCGCGGCGCCACGCTTTGCATCAGGCTTTGAATCGACGTACTGACAATGCGCGGCGGCTCGGACGCAAGCAGTGCTTTCAGCGTTCGCAGCCGCTCGCCATAGATATCGTCGCGAATGCGGTGTTCGCTGGGGGGCGTCTCCCAAGCCGGAAATCGCGCCACCGATGCCGTGGTGAACAGCTCGAGGTCATCAGCGATGGTGTCGAGCTCGCTTAATTGCCCGGCGACAATCAGCAGCGTGCCGGCACAATGCTGTGCCAGCGTGGCCGCCAGCAGCGCGCAGGACGAACCCCAGACTCCGTCGATCGTGGCCGGGTGGCCTGCGGTCAACGCAGCCAGTACATCTTTGAAGCCTTCGAGAGCTTCCAGGCGGCGAGGCAATTGCTGCAATCGCTCCGCTGCCGCATGTGCCGGGGTCGCGACAACCATGTGCGGAGGAATTGTAGACAGCGGCTGCCGCGGGAGTAAAGCTGAGAATTACCGCGTTCTGGGTATTAGCCCTTCAGCTCCTGCTTCACCCGCTTGACCTCTTCCGCCTGGGGCAGCCGCTTGTAGTAGGCATCGAGCGGATAGCAACCACTGACCAAACCATGCCGCGGCGCGGTCGTGCAGTCGCTGAACGTGCGACACACCAGCTTGCGTTGCAGCTCGCCTCCCGTCAGCGAATCGTGCGGCAGTTCCGGATACGACAGAACCATCCGGCCCAGTCCCACGAAGTCGGCCCAGCCGGCTCGCACCACCGCCTGGGCGCCGTGCGGCAGATAGTCCTGCAAGTACGAATAGCCCGTGCCGACCATCGGCAAACCGGGCACGGCCGCCTTGCACGCGCGACACGCTTGAATCTGACGCGCGACGCCGACCAGCGGATCCTCGGGCGGCTGATAGCCATCGCTAGGCGGAAAAATCGCCGGGCGTTGGATGTGCGGATTGTAGTAGGGGCTGCCACACGAAATATTCACCGCCGCAACGCCGAGCGTCTGCAAACGCTGGAGCAACTCAATCGGCTCGGTCAGATCCATTTGCAGCGGGTCGTCGTCCTGCACACCAAAACCAAAGCCATACGGCAGCAGGTGTTGGTAGTCCATCGGCTGGCCGACTTCGCGACTCGTCTTATAGGGCAGCGTATCGAAGATGCTCAGCCGCACGACGATCATTAGCGCGGGAACTTCCTGCCGAATTCGCTCGATGATCGTCGTCAGCACGCGCATCCGCCCCGTCAGATCGCCGCCGAACTTGCCAGGACGTGTGCGAGCGGAAAGGAACTCGTGCAACAGATAGCCGTGACACGCCTTCACATCGACAAACTGATAGCCCACATCCGCCGCGAGCCTGGCCGCGCGCACATAGTTATCGATCAGCCGCTCGAGATCGTCATCGGTCCAGACAACGCTGCGATCGTCGGCACGAATCGCGAACTTGGCATCGAGCAGCGGATGGTGATAGGCGATTCTCGGTTCAAGCTGCTTGGAATGAGGGCGGCAGAAGCGGCCCGAGTGCGTCAATTGCAAGCCGACCAGTAAATCGTCGATAGTCCCGTATTTCTCGCGATGTGAAGCGCGTAGCGTTTCGAGCAGCTGCGCGAGTCCCGCTTTATTGTCCGGTGTCGCCAGCGTTTGATTCGGATTCGCCCGACCATCGGGCTGCACGGCAGCAGCTTCACCACCCCAAATGAACTTCGCACCGCTGAGTCCGAAATGCTTCCAACGCCGCAAGGTCAAATCGCTCGGCGAACCATCGCCATTGGCGTCCCAACCTTCCATCGGATGAATGCACCAGCGATTCCCAACACGAAATCCGCCCACCTCCAGCGGCTGCGCCAGCGGCGAACCTTGCTCCGCCGTCAACACACGGTCATCGCACGGTATCTCCAACTGCAACTCATTTAACCGCGCACGAAACGCTTCCACCGATTTAAGCTGAGCGATTTTGGTGTAGTCGGACATAGCCATTCACAAAGGAGTGCCGCGGTTGCTCTCGCAATTCTAGTAGGTTGCCTACTCCTCGGCAGGCACCAGCGGGCTGTGGGCGAGACGAAACTTCTTCTCGCCGGCGGAGCCGAAGAAGCGAACGGTGGCGGTACGGGTGCGGCCTTCGCCGCTGAGCGCGATGATTTCGCCGCTGCCGTACTCGGGATGCGTCACGATCATGCCTTGGCGAAAGATGCTGGGAGGAAGCCGCTGCGAAAGGGCTTCGGTCGCGATCAAGTCGGCCGCGGTTCGCAGCGTTGGTAGCTGTCGCTCAGGCTTCTTGGGCTCGGGAATGTCTTGCAAGAAGTCGGCGTCGTCCCACACCGGAGCTTGCGATTCGTCGCCCACATCTTCAAACGCGTCACCATGGTCGCCATGGTCGTCGAAGTGATCGCGGTCAGGCAGGTAGCTACCAGCCGAGGTCACAAGTTCCATCTCGGCGCGCGGCAACTC
>JAEZGD010000785.1 GCA_023417165.1 Planctomycetota bacterium | reverse complement strand
TGCAGCACGCCTGGCAATGGGCGTATGGCGCGCCGGCCAGCGATGCAGAAGTGCAAGCGGCCCTGGGGCTGGTGACTTCGCTGCAATCGCACTTTGAACAACAGCCCAAAACAGACGACAAAAACGCGCTGCCTGCGGCGCAGCAAGCCCTGGCGGTCTTTTGCCAGGCGCTCGTTTCTTCCAACCGCTTTTTGTACGTGGACTAACTCGATGCGCTCGTTTGCTTGTACTTCGCGCCGCCATTTCTTGGCGAGCCAAGGCTTTGGATTGTCTTCGCTGGCGCTGTCGTGGCTGCTGCAGTCCGATCGGGCCCGCGCCAACGAACCGGTGCAACCGCCGCTCGAAAAGCCCACTTACGACCTGCTGCCAAAGTCGCCGCCCCGGCCGCCCCAGGCCAAAGCCATGATCTCGATGTTCATGCAAGGCGGGCCCAGTCACATCGATATGTTCGATCCTAAGCCCGAGCTGAATCGTCTGCACATGCAGAACTTCAGCGGTGACATCAAATACGACAACGCTGCCGAGTCGAGCGCGAAGATCTTTGGCTGCCCGTGGAAATTCTCGCCGCGCGGCGAGTGCGGTATGGAACTGAGCGAACTGGTGCCCCACCTCGGCGAGATCGCCGACGACATCACGCTCATTCGCTCGATGCACACCGGCGTCAACAATCATGGCCAGTCGATCAACGCCATGCACAACGGCCGCAATGTTGGCGGTCGCCCTTGCTTGGGTTCGTGGCTCACCTACGCTTTGGGCAGCGAGAGCCAAAACCTGCCGGCGTTTGTGGTGCTGACCGATCCCGGCGGACTGCCGGTGCTGGGGACCGAAAACTGGTCCACCGGCTTTCTTCCGTCGCTCTATCAAGGCACCGTCGTCCGCCCGCGCGAGCCGCGGATTCTCAACCTCGATCCGCCGCCGAAGTTGGCCGGCGAGCCGCAGGCGCGCTACCTCGATTACTTGCAGCAGCTTAATCAGCAACATCTCGAGCAGCATCCCGACGAGACCGATCTGGCGGCGCGTATCGCCAGTTACGAACTGGCCGCACGCATGCAAACGGCGGCGAAGGAAGCTCTCGATTTGTCGCAAGAAACCGAGGCCACGCGCAAGCTCTATGGCATCGACGAAGATGCGACGCGCGACTTCGGTTCGCGCTGCCTCATCGCCCGGCGATTGGTCGAACGGGGCGTCCGCTTCGTGCAGATCTACTCACGCACGCAAGAGTGGGATCATCACGGCAACATCGTCAACGGCCTGCCCAACGCCTGCAAAAAGACCGATCAGCCCTCGGCGGCGTTGGTGCGTGATCTAAAAGATCGTGGCTTGCTCGATTCCACGCTCGTTCATTGGGGTGGTGAGATGGGCCGCTTGCCGGTCATCCAGAACGAGAAGAACATCGGCCGCGATCACAACACGTATGGCTTCAGCATGTGGCTGGCCGGCGGCGGCATCCGCGGCGGCTATGTTCATGGCAAGACCGACGAATTCGGCCATAAAGCGGTCGAAGACGTCGTCAACCATTACGACTATCACGCCACGCTGCTGCACCTGTTTGGACTCGAGGCCGAGAAGCTCAACTTCGCCCGGCCCACCGGCGCTGGCAACCTGCTCGACGGCCAGCCCGGCCAGATCGTGACGAAGCTGCTGAAGAACCCGGTGTAGGCGGAAGAAAGTTCCAAGAGCCAAGTTCCAAGTGCCAAGGCAAAGAAGCACGAAACTCGAAGCTCGAAATCCGAAACAAATACCAAGGTTCCAATGACCAAAGGCTCGAAAGGGGAAATGCCTCCCGTTTCGAGCCTTTGAATTTTGGTATTCGGATTTGTTTCGGGTTTCGAGCTTCGGATTTCGGATTTCCTTGGCACTTGGACCTTGGCTCTTGGAACTTCCTGCTCCCTACGGGAATGCCGGTAACTGCGCATTCAGTTGCTCTTGCAGCTTCCGCTCGATGGCGTCGATGTCGCGCACCAGCAAATAAGCAGGCAAGGGCTCGGGCAAATCGCGCGCGACGTACCGCCGCATGTTCGCCATGCGCTCGCGGATCGTGGGATGCGAATCCCAGAACGAAGGCTGCTCTTCCTGCGCCAGCCGCTGCTCCAGGTACGACAAGCCTTCCGGCGTCAGGTCGTGAAAACGCGTGCTGAACTCGCGAAACAAGTTCGAGCCATCGCCTGCGATATGCCGCGGGGCGGCGCGCAGAAAGCGGGTCAGCGTTTCATCAAATTGCTGGGCCAAGAGCCAGTCGCGCAGCAGCGTCACGGCGGCAAAATCGCCTCCATACGCCGCGGCGCTCCAGCCGTCGGCCCGCAACTCTTGATGCCGGCGCAGCGGCGCAGAAAGCACCAAAAACAGGTGATAGTACAGCCAACTCAGCCAGGCCACCGGATCGATCCAACGCCAGCCGCTGCCGGCGTTCTCTTCCTGCGCCAGCCGCAACGCCTTCAAAAAGCGAAATACAAACACGCCCAGGCGAGTATCGCCGCCGCCGAAGTGGGCCAGTTCGTGCGCCACAATCACTTTCAATTCGTTCAGCGTCAGCACTTCTAATTGCGGCAGACCAATCACCAGGATCAGGCTGCGATCGGTGCTCAGGCCAAACGCACGCTGTTCGAGCGCGAAGCACTCGGCGCGATAGCTCAGGCGAATTTCGTCCGGCTTCGGCGACCGCACCAACTCGCCGACTTCCGCGACCGCCGTATACAACTCGGGATGATGCTCTGGCGACAGCATTACGCCAATCGAGCGCTCGGGAGCGGCGTCGTGCTGCTGCGTCACCAGGCCCACCATCCCCCGCCACAAATGCAACGCCAGGCGAGTTAGCGGAAACAGCAGCAAAAAGGCGAAGTTCACCTTGATGAACCACAAACCTTCAATCCGCCCCAAGCCGCGCATGATCTCGCTTTGCACTTCCAAGAGCAGAAAGATCGATGCTGCCACCATGCCAAAGTACATCGCAATCAGCAGATGCAGCAGCAGCCCATACACGGTGACCCATTTCGACCCCGGCACCATGCGCAGCGCCGCAGTCGTTGAGGATGCCTGCCCGTGCTCCTGCGTGCTCGCGGCGCGAAACGGGCTGCGAGCAAGGTTGGAGATCGCGGGTGGCAACATAAAAACGCGTCGGGCTAATAAGTCGTCAGGTGTCATCCTCTCGCGCTGTGCGCGAAGGCGATACGATCGTTTCGGTGAATAAACCGCTATCGGGCGCAGGTCGCCGCGGCCAACGTTGGCCAGAGATCATGCTTCCGCCGCGGAAGGTGGCTTTTCCTCGGGCGAAGCGTGGGGACCACCTTAATGCATCTACTGTGCCGGGCGAAATGCCTGCGGTCATCTCCTGCCAGTAGCTTGGTCGACATTCCCTCCTAGCTGAGGGAGGCCCGCGGCGCGCCCAGGCCGCAGATACTGACGTCAGCGAGTGGCATTTCGTTCCCCACTTCCTAGTTTTCGACACCAGCAGTTCGCTGGACTGTCTCTTTCCTTTAGTTCGGCCTTTTTGCGCGACAGAAATGCCGAGAAAAGATTCGAGCGACTCCGAACTGGCGGGCCGCAGAGGCGCTAACGCCGCCCTTAAAAGCGCTAGGGAACATTTACACCTTTGCGCTAACGCGTATATCGGGCAGTAATAAGGCTGAACGCTTTACGTCGACGTTAACGGCCAGTGGCAGAATTTTATGTTTT
>JAEZGD010000781.1 GCA_023417165.1 Planctomycetota bacterium | reverse complement strand
CTGGCGTGAAATCTACCTGCGCGAACTGAAGTAGTTTTCGGAAGCGGCTCGTGGGCTCTCGGTCTGAAATGGGTGACCGAGAGCTAACGAGATGCTTTCATCTATTGCTCTGCGTCAGCAGAGTCTCGCGGTCCACCCATGCACGCTACTTTCGCGGAGCAAAGGGCGACGATAGGGAGCGAAAGCGGGGAAAACGCTTGCATTTTGCGGGGACTCATCGCACCATAGGGGCGTTCGGCCCACCCTCCCCTGCCCTGCGAGACTCCCGCCATGCGTATCGCCTTCTGTTCGAGTCTGCTGGTCCTGCTGTGCTGCGCGTCGCTCTTCGCCCAGGCGACGACCAAGTCCGCTACCTCGCGCGGCGATCAGCAAGTGGCCGCCTACTTCGAGCGCGAAACCAAGCGGATCGAAGACACTTACCTGGCCGAGATCAAGACGCTCGACGACTGGAACGCCAAGAAGAACGAGTATCGTCGCCAGCTATTTGACATGCTGGGCCTCGATCCACAGCCGCCGCGCACCGACCTGCATGCGACCACGACCGGCAAGGTCGAGCACGACGAATTCGTCGTCGAGAACGTCCATTTTCAATCGCGGCCGCAGCTGTACGTCACGGGCAATTTGTACCTGCCCAAGAACCTCGAAATAGGGAAGAAGATTCCCGCGATCTTGTACGTGTGCGGCCACGGCGGCGTGAAGAAGGATGGCATCAGCTATGGCAACAAGGTGCACTATCAACATCATGGTGCATGGTACGCCCGGCATGGCTATGCCTGCCTGGTAATCGATTCGCTGCAACTCGGCGAGATCGAAGCGCTGCATCATGGCCTGCATCGCGAGAACATGTGGTGGTGGCCGGCCCAGGGCTATACGCCGGCGGGCGTCGAAGCCTGGAACTGCATTCGCGCGCTCGACTATCTGCAAAGCCGCCCTGAGATTGATGGCGATAAGCTGGGCGCGACCGGACGCAGCGGCGGCGGCGCGTATAGCTGGTGGATCGCCGCGCTCGACGAGCGCATCAAAGCCGCGGTGCCCGTCGCCGGCATTACCGACCTGCGCAATCACGTCGTCGATGGCTGCATCAGCGGGCATTGCGACTGCATGTATATGAACAACACGTACGAGTGGGATTATCCGCTGGTTGCTGCGCTAGTCGCGCCTCGGCCGCTGGTGATCAGCAATACCGATCGCGATCCGATCTTCCCGCTCGACGGTGTCTATCGCACGTTCCTCGGCGCGCGACGCATTTATGAGTTGCATAAAGCAGCCGACAAAATCGCCTTCAACATCACGGCGGGTGGCCACGTTGATACGCCAGAGCTGCAAATGCAGGCGTTTCGTTGGTTCGATCACCATCTGCAAGGCGTCGATCGCCCGATCAATAAGTCGGCGGAAAAGTTCTTTCAGCCCGAACAACTGAAGGTCTTCGACAAGCTGCCTGCGGACCAAATTAACACCAAGATTCAAGACCAATTCGTGCCGCTCGCCGCTGCGCCGACGGTGCCCGCCGACAAGGCGGCGTGGAACCAACAGCGCGACGCCTGGATGACAAACCTGAAAGAGCGCGTCTTCCGCGGTTGGCCTACCGACGCCAAGCCGGTTGCGCCGGTGCTGAAGTCGACCGATACGCGCGACAACCTTGTGATGCGCTGCTTTCAGTTCGATACGCAGGAAGACTATCCACTGGATCTGTATGTGGTGCACAAGGACGGGCTGAAGAAGCCTGATCAGGTATTCATGCAGGTGCTGGATCAGTCCCGGTGGGATAAAGTGCTCGCGTCACTCGGTAGCAAGTTTGACAAGGCGTTTGCGGATGTGAAATTACCGCCGGCGAACGAAAACGAGTTCCATCGAATCGAGCAATTTCTGACGAACAACAATATGGCGTTTGTCTTCTTTGCTCCGCGCGGCTACGGCCCAACACAGTGGTCGCAAGAACCGAAAGAGCTGACCCACCTGCGCCGCCGCTTCATCCTGCTGGGCCAAACGCACGAAGGCCAGGCGGCTTGGGACGTGCGGCGGGCCGTGCAAGCCGTCCGCACCTTGGACGGCTTCCAAGACGCGCCGTTGAGTTTGGACGCCCAGGGACCGATGGCGGGCGTGACGCTCGTGGCCTCGTTGTTTGAGCCGAAGATTGAGCATCTAGATCTGATTGAATTGCCGGCGTCCCTGCAGGCGGGGCCTTACTTGTTCAATGCCCAGCGGTATTTGGACACACCGGCGCTGGTGGCCATGGCGGCCGAACGGGCGCCGGTCATGCTGTTTAGCAAAGAGCCTTCCGCCTGGGAATACCCGCAGCAGGTGGCCAAGCAGCTTGGCTGGGCGCCGCAGCAACTGGAACTGCACAAATCATCCCGCAAGTAAGGCGGCTCCACTCCCCTGCACTTCCGGGGCGTCATCGCTCATAATCTAAGGCTGGGCCAAGCGACGCTTGGGGACAACCACCAGCCTTTCTTCCTTTCGAGCCATGTCGCATCCTTGGATCGCCGATCGTACCAAAGCCTTTGATTCCAGCGGCATTCGCAAGGTGTTCGACCTCGCGGCCAAGATGAAGGACCCAATCAACCTTTCGATCGGGCAGCCCGATTTTGACGTCCCCGCCGAAGTCCAGGCCGCCTGCATCGACGCGATTCAGCACAAAAAGAACGGCTATGCGCTGACCCAGGGCATGCCGGTCTTGCGCGAAAAGCTGCAAGCGCAGATCGATGCCGAATATGGCCACGCCAATCGCAAGGTGTTTGTCACCAGCGGCACCAGCGGTGCTTTAGTGCTGACGCTGATGTCGGTGGTCAATCCCGGCGATGAAGTGATCGTCTTCGATCCGTACTTTGTGATGTACGAACCGCTGGTGAGCCAGGTCGGCGGCAAGCCGGTCATCATCGATACCTATCCCGACTTCCGCATCGACCTGAACAAGGTCCGCGAGGCCATCACCCCGAAGACGAAGCTGGTGATCCTGAACAGCCCCGGCAATCCGACCGGCGTCGTGGCGACCGCGGAAGAGTGCGCGGCGCTGGGCCAGTTGTGCGCCGAGAAGAACGTCGCGCTGATCAGCGACGAGATCTATCGCAAGTTTTGTTACGACGGGCCGTTCGCTTCGCCAGCGAGTGCCAACGAAAACACGATTGTGATCGATGGCTTCAGCAAAAGTCATGCGATGACCGGCTGGCGGCTGGGTTTTGTGCATGGCCCGGCCGAAGTCATCGAGACGATGATCAAGCTGCAGCAGTACACGTTCGTCTGTGCGCCGCAGCCGGTGCAATGGGCCGGCGCGGTGGCGATGGATGTCGACACGCAGCCCTATATCGATGCTTATCGCGAGAAGCGCAACAAGCTGGTCGATGGCATCAAAGACCTATACGAACTGTCGACGCCGGGCGGCGCGTTCTATGCGTTTCCGCAGGCTCCGAAGAACATGACCGGCACCGAGTTCGTCGCCAAGGCAATCGAAAACGACCTGCTGATCATCCCGGGCAACATCTTCAGCAAGCGCAACACGCACTTCCGCATCAGCTATGCCGCCGAAGATCGCACGATCGAGCGCGGTATTGAAGTGCTGCGCAAGCTGGCCAAGTAAACGATCTACAAGCGTTAGGCGTTACCACGGTGCTGGCCAAGGCGGCAACTCGGCCAGATACTCGGGGCAAACGCCCTTGATCCAGACGAATTGGTCGTCGATCTTGGTCGCATACACGACGCGTGCGCCAAAATTGCCGTTGATGATTCCAAAGAATGCGGCCAAGCCTCCCGCGCCCAGGAGCCACGGCCCTAGCGGCTGAAAGCTGCCCTCACTCGCCAGGGCAGCAATGCCGGTGAAGAAACTGGCCACGCCCACGAGGGCAATCACCCACGAAATCATGATCAAGCGGCGACGCCCGGCGAGCCGCTCCTCGGTCAGGCCGATGTGAAGCACCGCCTTCTTCTGCATGATTAGGATTACAATCACGCCGAGAAGGAAATTCGCAATCAGCAGCAAGTAAACCCACGACGGAGTCCAAACCAGGTGGCGTGCCAGAAAGCTGGTCGTGGGCTGATTGGTTTTAACGCAGCGTGGCGGCAGCCATGCGTCCCTGTGGACGACCAGAGTATTGCCGTCTCGCCACAAGCCTTCGGCGTCCACCGAAGTCGTAGGAAACGATGCCAACTCGGCCACGATCGGCGGCGGCGCGTAAGGATTGAAGTCGTTAGCCATTGGTCAGGTTCTCCTGACCGCATCTTAGACGCCAGCGAATGACGATGCCAGTTTACCGCCGCTATTCCGCTAAGGCGGCGAGCAGCTTCTGGCGAATCGCTTCCAAGCGGCCTTCGTCGGTGATCTTGCCGCCCGACTGATCGGTGACGTAGAAGACGTCGAGCACCTGATCGACATAGGTGGCGATCTTGGCCACATGCACCGACAGCCCTAGTTCAAAGATGGCGCGCGTGACGGTGTACAACAGCCCCATGCGGTCGTGCGCGAAGACTTCCAGAATTGTAAAGCGCTCGGAAGTGCCGTTATCGACGCGCACATTCGCCGGCGAGGCCGTTACCTTCGGACGCGCCTGCCACAGCTTGCGAAACGTGGGTGGCTTGTCGCTGGTATCTTTCAAAGCCGCCACCAGCGCCGCGCTAACTTCGTCCAACCGGCTGGCAGGCGGATCGGTTGCGTAATCGTTGTCGGTCACATAAAAGCGGTCGAGCACCAGGCCGTCGGCCAGCGTGGCGATCGACGCCGACAGAATCTGCAAGCCCTTGCTCGACAGTGCGCCGGTCAGCTTATGAAAGATGCCTGGCATGATCTCTTCATTGGTGCCAATGGTGTATTCAACCGCGCTGCGCTCGGCGTCAAAGCGGCCCCAGGCGATGGCGTCTTGATGCGGCAGCGCTCGCAGCTTTTCCAACTGCGGATAGATGCGCTCCAGCGGCCCGCCGAACAGATACCAGCCTGGCAACGTTTCGAGCTGCTTGTCCCACCAGGCAAACTGCGATTCGTCGGTGACCATCGCGCGCAACTCTTGCCGCTTCAGCGCTAGCGCGCGAGGCCCGCTGCCGCTGCCGGGCGTGTCGCCAGCGAGGTAACGCATGGTGCGTCGATACAGGTCGATCAGCAATTCCTGCTTCCACAGGTTGAGCACGCCGGGACCGACCGCAGCCAGGTCGGCGGCCGTCAGCAAGAACAGCATTTGCAGCACTTCCGGCGAACCAACTTCCACAGCGAACCGCACCACCACCTGTTCGTCATTCAAGTCGCGGCGGAACGCCAGGTGCGACATGTTGAGATGCTTGTGCACCAGGAATTCCAGCGTCTCGGCTTCGCGCCGCGGCAAGCAGAATTGCTCCGCCATCTCGGCGGCGATGCGTTTGCCGACTTCGCTGTGATCCTCTTCGAAGCCCTTGCCCATGTCATGCAACAGCAACGCCAAGTGCAGCGTGCGCTTGTCTCGCAAACTGCGATAGGCATCGCCGAGCGGACCGGGATCGTTCATGAACTCGGTCACGGCTTGGACCGCGCGGATCGAATGCTCGTCGACCGTGTACTTGTGATACTCGTTGAACTGCATCAAGCAGCGCGCGTGCGTCATCGAAGGGATGATCTTTTCGAGCACACGCAAATCATGCAGGCGGCGCAGTTGATCGCCGAGTTGGCCCGGCTGCGCCATCAGGTCCAGGAAACGCTTCGTGGCCGCTGGCGTGACCTTCCAATGCTGGTTGGCGACCATCGCATCGCGAATCGCTTCCCACGTTTCGTGGTGAATGCGTTTGCGATACAAGTTGGCCAGACCCATCAAACGCAGCACCTGGTCAAGATCGCTGGTGACCTTTTGCAGGCCGCGCGCGGTCGCCTTGATGTGCGTGGGGCCGACGCGAAAGTCCCCTTCGACCAGGTGCGAAACCAGCGGATGCACGGCGCTGGCCAGCAGCGACTTCGGCCGCGCCGAAGTGCGCACATACGCGGCGACGTTGCGCACGTCGTTGGTGTGCTCGAAGTACTCGCGCATGAAGCGCTCGACCGGCATGATCGCGGCGGTGCCGGTATAGCCGAACTTGGCCGCGATGCGCAGCTGCTCGCCCTTGTCGAGCAGATCGTGAGCCTTGCCCGCCTCGAAATGCAGTTCATTGCGCAGGCGCAGCAAAAAGTCACGCGCGTCGCGTAAGCGTTGGAAATCGGTCTTCGACAAATGACCAGCGCGCTGCAGCGCTTCCAGATCGCTGTGGCCATGCGCGATGAAGCCAATCCAGCGCACGAACTGAATGTCACGCAGCGCACCGCGCGAGCGTTTGACGTTCGGTTCCAGCAGGTTGACGGTGCCGCCGTGCTGGTTCCATTCGTCGCGCCGAGCTTTTTCGATGGTGGCCAGCAGCGTTCGCGCACGCTGATGTACCAATCGGCGAAAACGCGTGGCAAAGCCAGTAAACAGCTTGACGCTACCAGTCAGCAGCCGCGCTTCCGACAGCGTGGTGCAAATGGTGGCGTCGGTCTTGGCAAGCTGGCACGCTTGCTGCGGCGTGCGGACGCTAAAGCCCAGTTGCAGGCCGCAATCGAAGATCGCTTGCGAGAGCTTGCGGGCGAGCGGTTCGACGTGCTTTTCGACGGCTGGCTGCACCAGCAGCATCAGATCGACGTCGGAATACGGCGCCATATCGCGGCGACCAAAGCCGCCATGCGCCACTAACGCCACGTGGGCGATGGCCGCGCGGGCGTCGCCTTCCAGTTCCTCTTGAACGGCTTCGAACAGGTCCAAGATCACGCCGTCGAGCAGATCGGTCATCGACGTGCAAACTTGCACGCCGGGACTGCCAGCATCGTGCTGACGGCGTAAGCGTTCGCGTTGCTGTTGCAAACGCTCTTTAGCGACGAGCACCGCAGGACGCAGGCGAATTACCGTAGATGACATAAGCGCGACATGAGGTGTGACGAAGCGAGCGGCCGCAGCCTGCATTGGGCGAGGCGCGCCGCTCGATAGCAAGCTTCTTTACAAGGCGTCCTCACCGGTCTCACCCGTGCGGATGCGAATGACATTGCTGAGGTCGGTGACAAAGATCTTGCCATCGCCGATCTGGCCGGTTTGCGCGGTGCGCAAGACCGTGTCGACC
>JAEZGD010000772.1 GCA_023417165.1 Planctomycetota bacterium | reverse complement strand
ATTCTGGCAGTTCTAGGCCGGATTGAAGCGCGGTTCAGCAAGCAACCGCGGCAGTATGCGAACGACCAGACGAAGCACGATCCACGGCCGCCAGCGCAGGAGTGATCTGCATGAATATCCTGTTCATGACGAATACTTATTTGCCACACGTGGGCGGAGTGGCCCATAGTGTCGCAGCGTTCGAAGCCGAGTACCGCCGACGCGGTCACGAAGTGCTGGTGATTGCGCCTGAGTTTGCAGGGCATACCGACAGCACGCCGCACGTAATTCGCGTTCCGGCGATCCAGCATTTCAATGGCAGCGATTTTTCGTTTCCGGTGCCGGTGCCAGGACTATTGCAGTCGGCGCTCAACGAGTTTCGCCCAGACATCGTCCACTCGCATCACCCGTTTCTGCTGGGGGCGACCGCTGCGCGAATCGCCAGGGCGCGACAAATCCCACTGGTTTTCACGAACCACACGCTGTACGAACACTATACCCACTACGTCGGCAATGAAACGAATATGCTCGCGCGGTTCATCACGACGCTGACCGTCGGCTATTCGAATCTATGCCACGCCGTTATTGCTCCGAGCCAAAGCGTGGCACATATCCTACGCGAGCGTGGCGTTGAGACGCACATCTCGGTGATTCCCACAGGCATCGATATACAGGCTTTCGCCCATGGCGATGGCGCCGCGCTGCGCAGTGAGTTCCAGATTCCCGCGGACGCTTACGTCGTGGGACACGTTGGCCGCTTAGCCCCCGAGAAGAACCTGCCCTTCCTGGCGCATGCCGTGGCGAAATATTTGCGTCAGCACTCGCATGCACACTTTTTGGTTGTGGGCGCCGGGCCGAGCGACGAAGAAATTCGCAATATCTTCGCGCTCGAGCAAGTTGCCGAGCGATTGCACATGATCGGCGTGTGCCAGGATCAGCGCTTGATCGACGCCTATCACGCGATGAATGCTTTCGCCTTTGCGTCACAAAGTGAAACACAAGGCCTGGTGCTAGCCGAAGCGATGGCGGCGGGTTTGCCGGTAGTGGCCTTAGATGGCCCAGGTGTGCGTGAAGTTGTGACCGACGAAGTCAATGGTCGGCTATTGGCTTCCGACCGCGTGGAAGACTTCGCGGCGGCACTCGCTTGGTTAAGCGGTCAAGAAACACTCGAGCGCCGCAATCTACAGGCTGGCGCATTGCGAACAGCACGCAAACTTTCGATGCTGCGCACAGCCGACAAAGCATTGCGTTTGTACGGCGCGCTGATCAAGCACCAAGGGCGACGACGTCCCGCGAAGCGCAGTACTTGGCGCGCGGCAGGCAAGTATATTCAGGCCGAAATCGACTATCTTTCGGTAGCCGCCAAGGCGGGTGTCTCGGCCCTTCAACTCGATGAAAAGTCATAGCCATTTCGGTCGCTAGATCCGTGCCTGGCATTCGTCGACCACCTTATCTAAGCAGCGATTCAAAGGCGTGGTTACCACCAGACCACGCTGCCCCAGCGGCGACCAACTCGTGGACTTTGCACGGGGCGATTGCCTTGGTTTCCATGTCCCCCTGGACGGTACGGTATTTGCTCGTCGTGGCTTCCCGAGGTAATCGCCATGCATGACGCCAAAACTAGCGTTCGATTTCTGGGCGGCCCCTATGATGGCCTAGAGTTCTTGACCGCCTGCGTTTCTCAAAGTCTGGCTGCCATCGCCGAGCTACCGGTCAGCCAAGATGTGCTCTGGGCGTTAAGCGGTCGACTATTGCGGCGACGGAGCAGTGTCAAAGCCGTAGCTGTTTATGCGATCGTTCCTGAAGGAGCGTGCGTTCCCTATCGTTTCGTCATGCTGCGCGCCGTGCGTCCCGAAGAAATTGCGGGGCTCGATAGTTGGTGCAACTATGTCATTCGCAGCGAAGCAATGCGCATCGACGAAGGCGTCGACGAAACCACCGACTAGCCCGCGTAATACTGCCTGTTTACTCGCCATTAACTGTCGGAGGACAGTCTCAATCTAGCCTGCCGCAAAGGGCTATCACGGACGGTTGATCATGCGGAAGGAAGCGATAGTTTGCTGTGGCATGCGCCAGAGCGATTTCTTCCCCTTCAAAGTGCGGAGGTTTCTATGTGGAAAGTATTCTTCGGCGCAGCGGCGATTGCGGCGCTCGTGACCAGTCAAGCGGCTGCTCAAGCACAAACGAAAGAGCAAGCCACCAAGCCCGCAGCGGCGGCTTCCTCAGCCTCGGGCGTCAACCAACAGCTGGAACAACATGCTGCAGCCTGCCTGCTGATTGGCAACCATGAAGAGATTGCTATCAGCGAATTCGGCGAGGAACACGCCCAAAGCAATGAAGTGAAAGAATTTGCCCGCGAGATGATCAAGGAACACACCAAGCTCGCATCGCGGCTACGCAAATTCGCTCCGCAACAGGCCAACTTTGAAGTGCATGTGTCCAGCACTCAGCGCGCTGCCCCGAGCGGCCAACGCCCTGGCGGCGAACAACCCACCTCGGTGACCGAAGGCACCCGCCAGGGCACAGCGGCTGCTAAACCTGCTACCGCCGGTTCGTTCTCGGATCAGCTGTTGGCAATTCGTCGCGATGCGGCCCAGAATTGCCTGGACATGGCTTCAAAAGAGCTTAAGAACAAACAGGGCGCTGAATTCGACAAGGCCTTCATGGGCATGCAATGCGCGGCCCATTCTGCGATGCTCGCCGAATTGAAAGCGTTGGAAAGCCGGACTTCGGGCGATTTCCATGAACTCGTCGCCGAAAGCCAGCAGTCTACAGAAAAGCATCTGGAGCACGCAAAAAGCATCATGAAGTCGCTCGCGATGGCAAGTCCAGAGCGAGACAATCGCGGCGAGCGCGCTCCCCTGCGTGAACGTCTTGAGGGCAATCGGCGCGAAGGTCGCGACGTTCGTGAGAACCGCGATGCCGACGCTCCGGCAACCTCGCCACGTGGCGAACGCGTATTGCCACGCAGCGTCTTGCCGCGTTAAGTAAGAGCCGATGCATTGAACGACAAAACGGCTCGATGGAAGTGTTCCATCGAGCCGTTTTCGTTGCAAAACGCAATCCAATCCATGATCTTACTTGTGGTGTGCGTGCTCTTTGCCGGCAAAGGCCAAGTCCGAGTCGCCCTTCGCCTCTTGGTTAATATGCGACATGGCAATGCTCGTCAATTTCTTGTCGGCATTGCGTTCTTCGTCGAGCGTTTGTTGCAGGGTCTTGGCCATTTCGGTCAGGCCCAGCATGTCGGCGAACGTGCGGGCACAGCCATAGGCGGCAATCTCATAGTGCTCGACGCGCTGGCAAGCAGCAATGATCGCGGCATCGAGAACGCACGGTCCCATCTCTACTACTAACAGCGACTTGCCTTCTTCGATTAGCCCCTCCATCGCGGCACACTTGGGTACGCGAGCAGAAATGCCCAGCTCGCTCATGATGGTTTCGAGCCGTTCGACTTGCGTTTGCGTTTCGTGGAAATGGTCTTCCAAGGCCTGGCGTAACTCCGGAGAAGTCACCACCTGGGCCAGTCTCGGTAAAGCCCGCAGCAGTTGTTTCTCGGCGCTGTAGATATCCTTAATTTCGTGCACGAACAGATCGTTGAGATTCTTCATTTTCATGGCCTGGTTCCTTCGTCGAGTTCGACGCCGGGAGTTTCCGGTAACCAGAATGTGCTGCAATCGACGTGCCTCAGTGGCGTACCAAGAGGGCGACCGGAAATCGTCGCCACAACTGAGTCACGGGGACTTCGCCAGCAGCGAGGCGCTCGCCAGTCAACTCGTTGTGCCATGTTCCCTCTGGCAAATGCAACCGAGTATCTTCCCAGCGATCCCACGTCCGCACCACTCGTATGGGAGCGGCCACCAAGCAGTCTGCACCGCGGCAAAACGCCAGCACCGCGTCCGCGTGCGTTCCCGCTGCCCACTGCGGCACATAAGTACTTTCTGCTCCAAACAACTCTGGTCGACGTTTGCGCAATTGCAACGCCTGGCGCGTCAACCACAGTTTTGGGAAGCCCTCGTCGGTGCGTTGCATGATCTCTTCGAGTGACAAGTCGCTCATCGCCTGCAGCGTTTGCCGGCACGCTTCGAAATCGACCAGGCGGCGATTATCCGGATCGACCAAGCTGTAATTCCAGACTTCATTTCCTTGATAGATATCAGGAATGCCGGGGCACGTTAGCTTGGCCAGCACCTGCGCGAGTGCATTGATCTGGCCCGGCCAGGTCAACTCCTCCACAAACTGTTGCAAGTCGCGAGTAAACCACTCGTCGGCTAGTACGTGTTCGACGAACTGCGTGACGCTGGCTTCATAATCAGCCTGCGGCGCGACCCATGACGTATGCACCTTCGCCTCGCGAACGGCTTTAATCGCAAAGGTCGTCGCGCGCTGTGTACTGACTGGCCAGGCTCCGAACAGAGTTTGGTACAGCGCATACTCGAAATTGGCATCTGGCCAGTTGTTCTGTTTGTACTGCAGGTTGTGATCGGACCAGCGTTCGACAGCACTACGCCAGCGCTCAGGAATCTCAGAAAGCAAATACAGCCGTGCGCGTACGTCTTCGCTACGTTTGGTGTCATGCGTCGTCGTCGTCAACATGGTCAGCGGCCACTCGGCCTGCATCTGTTGGCAATAACGATGAAAACGCTCCAGAGAGATGCCGAACGTGCCCGGGTCGCCGCCCACCTCATTCAGCGCCAGAAAGCGATTGAAATTGTAAAACGCGGTGTCCTCAACGCCCTTCGCAACCGCAGCGCCAGTCGCTTGCTGAAAACGCATCGCGAAGTCGAGTTCTAAATCACCCTTCAGTTCCAGCAAGAGCAGTTGCCGGATAAACTCGAACAGATCGGCCTCGATATCGGGCAGTTTCTCACGAGCGCTGTCGATCGCCTGATTGATGTAGTGCCGGTCCGTGGCGCGCACGCCCTGCTCATCAGCACGCGAGTAAGTGCGATAGACGGGATACGAAGCGATGATCTCTCGCACCACCTCGCGCAGATCTTTGCGAGTATAGTCGCGATAATGCGCGTGGCGCTCGCAGATTTCCACAACTAACGATGTCAGACGATGCACGTCTGCCGCGAAGGCTTCGCGTAACACTTGTTGTTTACCATCGTAGACGCACTGCTCAAACGAACGCGTCTCGCCGGTGAACGCCTCGTAGAACTGCGTCAACGGCACTTCGCCTGCGGGATCGACGAACAAACCGGCCAACTGGTTCAAGAAGTCATAGCCTGTCGTGCCGTGCACCGGCCACGAAGCTGGCAACATTTCGTTGGGTTGCAGGATCTTTTCAACGACCAGCCAGCTTTCGGGAGCGCGATCACGAAGCCGGACAAAATAGGCTTCAGGATCGCGCAGGCCATCGGG
>JAEZGD010000763.1 GCA_023417165.1 Planctomycetota bacterium | reverse complement strand
CCCGCATAGACACCCAGAAGCTAGGGCTGTGACAAATCGATCCAAATTCTTACGGGAGGTTTAAGGCTCTCTGGAAGTCGCCCTGATTAAGGAGTTGTCGCAGCCACTGCGTCTGATCCTTGGGTTCCAAAAAAGGATGCTCACGAAAGATCGCCGCGTATTGAGCTTCAACAGCGTCCTCAAGGGTTCGAATGGTATCAACCGCTGCGTCGCTGATTCGCTTCTGATGCAGCGGCACGAATTGCAGATGATGGGGATCAACATGCCCTGCGTCCATGAATCCACGCGTCTTCTTCGGACAACGGCAAGGGTTCTTGGCGTTTACGAGGCCGCACTGCCCCTGCATGAACTGGTAAAGATCGCGCCGGGCGCGCGCGAGGCTTTGCCGGAAGTTGTCGGCCGATATCTCCAGAATCTCGCTGCCGACCGTATCGCTGACGCCAAAAATCTCACCGAGCGTGAAAATCAAGCGTTGCTTGCGATCCAGGCAAAGCAGCATTCCCACGGTGCACGACGTTTTCGCTTCTTCCACCAGCAGCGGCACATCTACCGGCACCGTGGCCGGGTCAGGCAAATCCAGGTCGGGCGTGCCATTGATGGCGTCTGCATAGCTCGAGAAAGTCTGCGCTTCGCTTTCGCCTCGGCGACGCTTCATGTTCAAAACATGATTGGCCGTAATGCGATAGAGCCACGTGCGAAACCGACTCTCGCCCTGAAACGTACTGAGTCGCGTGATCGCCTTGATCAGCACCTCTTGGGTGATTTCCTCGGCATCCTGCGCGTGAAAGACCATCCGCACTGCGATGTTGTAAATCCAGGCCTGGTGCCGCAGCACCAGCTTTTCCAACGCCTCGCGATTGCCGTGCTTGGCTTGCTCAATCAGATAGATGTCCGTTGCTTCGCCGAGAACTTCTGTAAAGGGATTATGCATCGCCAAGTTCCTTGCCAAGGAGATTCAGGGCACCGCGAACAGAGCTTGCCTGCTCCTTGGACACGCCTGACAGGCGAGTGTGACGGTCGCGAGAAAATATTACGACCGCACGCCTTACCGATACAATTGCCGCACTTCGTCAGACGACTTCTCGGCCAGCGGCGTCATTCGCTCGCGGACTTCGTCGGCATCGGCGCCGCCAATCCTCGCCAGGCGGCGAAACTTCTCGTCCAGAATTGGCTGCCAATCCAGATAGTCGCACCGCGCATGCCCGGCTGGATACATCACCAGCCCCGACGAAAACTTGCCCAGGCGCTTGTGCTCAAGCTCCAGGCTGGTGGGAATGCCGTCGGGATACAAGGCGTCGTACTTGCGCCCGCCGTGGGCAAACTCGATGCGGTCCATCAACTGCCGCGTCAGCGGATGACGCAAGGCATCGTCATCGTAGTCGGCTGGCAGCAGCATCGACTCGATCCAGCCTGCTTCCTGATGTTCGTACGCTTTGCGCAGCAGCGTGGCAATGATGTAGACCATCGAATGATCGGCGCTTTGGCGGGTGCGTGGATCGCGCTTCGCCGGATCGCCAATGATGCTGAATGCGGGCTCATAGATCGTAATCCGCACGCGCTCCAGTTCACTGGGCTCTTTCAGAATGCCGGGGCAATTGTGCAGCAGGTCGAGCAAGCCTTGAATCGCGCCGGCCGATTGATGCTCGTACAAGCCCAGCTTGAAGTGCATGCCTTGCACCGCAAAGTCGTCGCCACTGGTGGTCAATCGCAGGTCGAACGGGCTGGCATACAACTGCTTCGGCTTTTCGAACAAGCAGAAGATCGCTTCGTGGTTGCGAAAGATATCGGCCGGACCGACAAAGCCGCGCAGTGCTCGCTGCATGCTCAGCACCGCTACTTCTGCGCTAATGGCGGCCGAGGCTCCTTTGGAATCCGACAATTGTTCGCCATGGCGAATGGCGCGAAACGGAATGTAGTGCGCTACGACCATGCCAATCGCGGATTCGATCTGCGCGACGCTCGCACCGCGCAGCGCGCCGTACACGGCCGCGCTAGCGATCGCGCCATGCACGACGTGATCGATCTTGTACGACTTCAGCGAGAAGACTTCCGCCAGGCGACCGCGGATTTCGTCCAGGCAAAGCATCGCGCGCAGCAGCGTCGCACCATCGACGCCTGCTTGTTGTGCAGCAGCGACTGCGACCGGATAAAAGTCGTTGTGACCGAACTCGCCAGCGGTGGCATTCAGCTCTGGGTTGTAACCAAAGTTTGTGCCGTTGGCGTCCAACTCACGAACCGCGGCGCAATTGGCGACCACCGCTTTTTCCGCAGCCACCGGCAATTCCGAACTGAAGCAATACGCCCCAGCGACGCCGTGAGGGAGGTGATAGGTCAGCGCTTCCTCACGCAGCACCGTGGGTGCATTCGCACCGATGCCCAACGCCGCCAGCGCGCAGCCGACGCTATCGAGGTGAAAACGCTCGACCTGCGCGAGCGCCGCTTCGCCCGGCGGATCGAACTTGCCTGCGACAAAGTCGATCGCATACTCGGCGATGCCGCGCGCTTGATTCGTATCTGCCGGCAAGGAGAGGTAGGTCATGGCAGGTTGCCTATCGCTGAACATGCGTCATGCAAGGGAAGTGGGATGTTGGCGGGCGGCACGCAACGTCTGACGACGTTCAATATCGTACATGATGTTAATGATGATCAATGCGTTGAGCGTCAACAGGCAGGCCTCTGTGATGTCCAGCCAACGCGAGGCCATCATTGTCGTGGGGTATTCGGTCCAAGCCCAGACCAATCCCACATTGATGCCCATCAAGGCAAGTTGCAGTATCCATATCGCCCACCACAAGGTGACTGCCGATGCTGGCCCTTGTCGCCAGTTATCGGGCACAGCAGCGGGATCGCTGGCTTGATAAATCTCGCGCACGCCAATGTAGGGTGCGAACAGATTCACCACTGGAATAAAGAAGGAAGCGATGGTCCATCCTGTCGAATAGCTCAAGTCGGTGATGCCTAGCGCGAGGACATTGCGATGGGCGCGATGGAGGAAAATGCAAAACAACAC
>JAEZGD010000757.1 GCA_023417165.1 Planctomycetota bacterium | reverse complement strand
TGCTGAAGGCGGAGTCAGCAGTTCATCCGCGGGCTGCATGCCGTGCGGAATGCCTTGGGCACAGCCCGAGGAACATCCCGTGCTGCAACCTTGATCGCAACCGTTCGAGCAACCTTGATTGCAACCGCGCTTGTTGCAAACAAAGATCGAATCCAAGAGCCGCGGCAAGCGAGGATTGCAGCAGTTCGACGGAGCATTCACGCGCGGGTAAGGGCACGAATGCACCGGACGTACGCAAGGGCCGCAGTGACTCGGGCAGGGCTTCAGCGCGACGAAGACGTCGGCAATGTTGTCGACCAGGTTCGACAGCGGCGAACAGCAACGCTTTTTGTGCGACGAGCAGCCGCTTTGGCAACCGCCATCGCTGCAGCTATTGCAGCTCGTGCATCCCGCGCCTTCGACGACGGTCTCCGAGTGCGTGGCGCCGACATACCGGACCGGCGAAACTTCCGACCGGGCATATGTGGCGCGGTGCGTTGGCGTGCGCGACGGGTAGGTCACTTTTTGAGCAAAAGCCGGCGAAGCGCTGACGGCAATCGTCGCCGCCGCTAGCATCATCCAACGCATGAGCTGTCTCCTGGTCTGTAGATCACTCCTCGCCGATTGCGCCGGCAAGGTTTACCTGACAAGTACCATCGGAACCGCAGATGCGGAACAATCAGAGCAAATCCATTGTTAGGAACAGTTCCAGTGACCGCTAGGGTCTGGCAACCTTCGCCAATCGCCCTGGCTTCGCGAACTTGCCGCTGTCGTTGCCAGCAATCAGCCGCAAACGGGACGATAGTCGTCGCCATGCCACTCGCGATAGAACTGCGCGAGGAACTCTTCCATGAAGCGATGGCGCGACGTGGCAATCTGGCGCGCGGTGGCGGTATTCAGTCGTTCCTTAAGGAGCAGCAGTTTTTCGTAGAAGTGATTGATGGTCGAGCCGTTGTTCTTCTTGTAGGCCTCGAACGAATCGTGCGGCGTCGGCGGCGACGAGGGATCGTACATGGGATGCCCCTTGTGCCCACCATAGGCGAACGTGCGCGCGACTCCGATCGCGCCAATAGCATCGAGCCGATCGGCATCTTGAACCACCTTGCCTTCCAGCGTCGACGGTTTGGTCTGCACGCCGGCGCCTTTGAACGAAACCTCGCGAATCACCTGTTGCACCGCCGCGATCATCTCGGGGGCTGCCTGATGCGAGGCCAGCCACTCGCCGGCGACGCGTGGCCCGGCTTCTTCATCGCCGTTGTGAAACTTCCAATCGGCGACATCGTGGAGCAGGGCGGCGAGTTCGGTCACAAACAGATCCGCCCCTTCGGCCGCTCCAATGATCATCGCATTGCGTCGCACACGATCGACATGATGCCAGTCGTGGCCCGACGCATCATCGCCAAGGCGATCGCGGATGAATTGTTCCGTAGCAAGGATCAGGTCGCGAGACATATTGAGTATCCGGAGCGGGAGATGCTTAGTTCGAAGTTCCAAATGCCCCAAGTTCCAAGTACCAAGGGGATTCGAATATCAAGTCCTATGCCGCCTTGGCACTTCTTCTCTATTGTTTCTTCTGCGGTTTGCGCTGTGCCGCCGCTGTCCAAGGATCTTCGGGCCAGGAATGCTTCGGATAGCGGGCCCGCAAATCCTTTCGTACTTGGGGATAGGTATTGGTCCAAAAGCTGCGCAAGTCGTCGGTCACTTGTTGGGGACGGTAATTTGGCGCGAGCAAGTGCATGAGGACGCGCACTCGGCCGCCCGCGATGCGCGGCGTCTCGTGCAGGCCAAAGACCTCTTGGATACGCACCGCCAGCACGGGCGGTCGCCCCGGTTGGTACTGCAGCTTGATCTGACTACCGCTAGGCACCGTAATGCGCTCGGGCGCTTCGCGTTCGATGGTTTGTAACTGCGGATGCGTGAACTGACTTTTCAAATGCATCAGCCACGGCGCACGCCGCAGCTCGGCGAGCGAGCGGCAACCATACGCCACAAGCGGCAACATGGCTCTGAGGGCTGCATCGTCCAGCGATGGCAGATTGAGTTCTGGCATCCATTGTTGCAAACTGCGCACGCGTGCAACAAACTCCGCTGCTTCTTCGCTATCGGGCGGAAAAACGCGATCAAAACGCTCCGCGGCCGCGCAGGCGAGCGCCTCCGCGGTGACTTCTGCGGCTGGTAACGGTGCGGGAGCTTCTTCAAGCACCAGCGTGTCCCAGTACAAGCGACGGCGCGCTTGCAAGCGATCTTGGGACTCGTCGAACTCGACGTCGATCGCGGTGCGCAAGTGGGATTCGGGAAGCCAATCGCGCTCGACGGCCGACGCCTGGCGGACGAAGGCTTCACCTTGCTCGGCGGATGTCTCCACGCACAAAAACAATTCCTGGTCGTTGGCAATGACGCTTTGCGGCGCGAGCACAACGCCTTTGCCGCCGACCATTAGTGCGCGACGACTGCCCGTTTCACGGCGTCGCGCGAGTCGATCGGGAAACGCCGCCAATAACGCACGCAGGAGCGGCTCATCCGACTTTACGGAGTTCTTTGCGTGGGGAACTTGTCGCAACAGTTGGTCGGCGATGCGGACGATATTCTTCGCTGCGGCACGATGCAAACTGCCACGCGACGTCTCGCTGCGACCGCTATCAGCAAACTCCTCAAGTGCCGCGACCCGCTCGGCAATGTCGCTGCGTGCGTGATAGCTCGCCACGCGCGGCCGCGCTTCACGCAAAAAAGGATCGCGCTCACTAAGCAACGCTGCTGCCAGCGCCGCTTCACGCGCGCAACCCAGTTCTTGTCCAGCAAGGAGCAGCCTCGCCACACGCGGATGCACAGGCAACCGCGCCATCGCTTGTCCTAGCGGCGTGATCTCGCCTAGCTCCAAGGCGTCCAAACGTTCGAGCAGCGCGAGCGCCTGTTCCATCGTTTGAGCGCGCGGCGCTTCGAACCAGGGAAACGCATCGAGTTCGGGCTCGATCCAGGATTTTAGTTGCAATAATGGCCCAGCCAGATCGAGTCGGCGGATTTCCGGTTCGTCAAAGTCTGGGCGTCCGCGCTGTGCGGCTTCAGGCCACAATCGCAAGCAAATGCCTGGCTGCACGCGTCCCGCACGTCCGGCTCGCTGATCCGCAGAAGCTCGCGAGATCGGTTCGAGTTGTAACTTGTCGAGTCCGACGTGCGGATCGAAACGCAGCACGCGCGCCTGGCCGCTGTCGACAACCGCCGTCACGCCTTCGATCGTCACCGAGGTTTCGGCAACATTGGTCGAGAGGATAATCTTGCGACGCTTGCCAGGCATCAGCACCGCGTCTTGTTGCTCCGGCGGCAAGTCGCCATACAAGTCCATGAGCGCCAGGTCGTGCTGCGCCGCCAGCGGTTCGATCGCTTGATGCGTTTGGCGAATTTCACCTACGCCGGGCAGGAATACGAGCACATCGCCCGGCGTGCGCGGCAGGATCTGATGCACGCCCACGGCCGCCGCCTCGGCAATCGCCTGGCGGTCGAGCGTGGGCGCGTATTCGATCGTCACGGGATGCAGTCGGCCTTCGCTGACCACGATCGGGCAATCATCCAAGTACGCCGCAATCGGTTGCGGAGCGAGCGTGGCTGACATTACTGCAATCTTCAACTCCGGCCGCACGCTTTGCTGGACTTTGCGCACCATGCCGAGGGCGAGTTCACTGTTGAGATTGCGTTCGTGGAACTCGTCAAAGACGACAACGCCCACATCCTCCAGGAACGGATCGTCTTGCAGCCGACGCAGCAGAATGCCTTCCGTCACCACCAGAATGCGTGTTGCGCGAGTCGCCTGCTTCTCGAATCGAACTTGAAAGCCGACTTCGTCACCTAGGCGGCATCCGCGTTCCTGAGCGATGCGCGCGGCAGTAGCGCGAGCTGCCAAACGCCTTGGCTGAAGCACCACCACTTGCTTGCCGCCTGTGAGTCCGGCGTCCCAAATCGCCGGCGGTACGCGCGTGGTCTTGCCTGCGCCGGTGGGAGCTTGCAGCACCACGGCGTGGCTGGTGCGCAGCGCTTCCAGCAACTGCGCGAGCACATCGTCAATAGGCAGTCGAGTCAGCACCGCGTTACTTTATGCTCACACCTTCGCGGGCCAACAACCGGCGTTTGAGCGCCAAGCCATCCGGAGCCGAATAGCCTCCCAGCGCGCCGCCGCTGCCAACCACGCGATGACACGGCACCACAAGCGGTAGCTTGTTCGTGCGCATCACATTGCCGACGGCGCGCGCTGCGCCCGGCGCGCCGGCGATGATGGCCAGTTGCGCGTACGAAAGAATTTCGCCTGGCGGAATCGCGCGACAAGCGTCAAGCACGTGGCGCTGAAACTCGGTCGTCGCGCCGTAGTCGACTTCAATGCTCAATAAATCGTCGTCGCCGACCTTAGCGAAACGCTGCAGTCTAGCGATCACTTGCGTGATTTCTGGCGAGGTCTCGCGCACTGCGCTGGTGACTCCCAAAACTGTCAACGCCGCGCCTCGCGTAGGATGACCAAACGTCAACCGCGTGAGCTTGTGCGCGCGAAACTCAGCCGCCATCCATCCCAGCTCGCTCGGAAAGGCCGTTACGGTCGCCCGCGAATCTTCCGCCGGCGCGAGTGGCTTTCGACGCTTTGTGGCGATCATGACTGGTTCCTTCGCCTGAATGTCGCTGGAAATGCGGATAAATGCCGTCGCCCTTTTGCCAAAGGCGAGGCGGCATTTTATACTGAACAAAGGTGACGTCCCAGATGCTTCGTTTCAAGAAGCCACTGTACTGCGCGGTACATCGCAGGCCTGCCACGGAAGCGGCGGGCCGCTCGTTTAATGGTGGGGTCCAGCGCCTTGACTATTACCTGGCGTTGGCAAGGATTCCTGGGGTTGTTCCCCCAAGATCGCTGTCACACCTTTGCTGAAAGGAACTTCAGATGTCGCGCTATGGTTCGTACAGCGACGATTATTACATCAATATGAACCTCAACACGGAGATGGATCTCTCGCAGAACCGTGAGACAGTTCTGCACTTCTTCGAACAAATACAGCGACAATATCCGACGATGAAGAACTTTTATGGGCGCGAACGCGGAGAGTTCGTGCTCGAAGAAGATAAAGATCGCGGCGCTTACCGCTGGGCGTCGCTGGAAGGACGCCGTGTCAGCTCTGGCCAGGTAAATCCGGCCTCTATTGAAGAAACGCTGCAGCAGCACGCGCTCGTGCTCGATATGGTTCCGTATGCCCTCAGCATCAGCTCGCTCGATTGCGAATCGCTGAACATCATGTTCGGTTTTGATTTCACCTATCGTGGCAATCACAACGAACTGCTGGCCGAAGCACTGGGGATTGTGCCAGCCTTCGAACGGCTATCGCAGATCGAAGGTGCTACGCTGGTCGGATACGAACCGTCGATCCAGTTGGCGTTCGACAAAGACTGCCGTACGCAATGCCGGTTGACGGTCGAGACGCGCACCAGTGCCTATCACATTCGCACGGGCGAGTTTCCTGAAGAACAACTCAGCGTCTATTTGACCGCGCGGCGCTATGGTAGCCTGGAGCCCGGCGAGACTTTCGTCGATTCGATGCGGCGGCTGGCCACATTGTGCCAAGAGATCGTCGACAACTACGTGGTCGAGAACGTGCTGCG
>JAEZGD010000730.1 GCA_023417165.1 Planctomycetota bacterium | reverse complement strand
GATCTCCGGCGTGCATTTGTGGTTTGATCGGCCGTTGACGACGCTGCCACACGCGGTGCTGGTCGATCGCTTGTCGCAGTGGGTGTTTCGGCGCGAGGTGGGCCAGCAGCACTATTACCAGGTGGTGATCAGCGCATCGCGCGATCTGCGCGGGATGCAGCCCGACGAGGTGGTCGCCGCGGTCTATGATGATTTGCGGACGATCTTTCCCGCCGCCCGCGAGGCGAAGCTGCTGAGCTCGAAGATTGTCACCGAACGCGACGCGGTCTTTTCGTATCATCCTGGCTTAGATGCAATGCGACCTGACCAGCGAACCGCGATTGGCAACTTGTTTGTGGCTGGCGATTGGACACAAACGGGGTGGCCTTCGACGCTCGAAGGCGCGGTACGCAGCGGCTATTTGGCGGCCGCAGGTGTCCTCGCCCATTTGGGTCGGCCACAACACTTGCTGGTCGACGATCTGCCCTCGTCATGGCTCGCCAGGCAACTCTTCGGGCACGCCAAATCATTGCCCAAACGCAACGCCGAGGCGTAAACCGCAGTTGCTTTCTCTTGGTTTACTGCGTCTCAGGCAATAAATGCTTGTTCGCTCAACGAATCTGACTTGGGGCAGCGCGCTAACTCGCGTTATAATCAACGTATCCTCTTCTTGCTGGGCGTAGTTATGATCCCTCCCCATGACAACGCGCCGCGCGTGGTTGCCAAGCCAGCCGCACCACGCCCTGCACTGCCGCGAGCTGTCGAGCACCGTACCGAGCCGGTGCCTGTCGCCAACGAGTGTGATGACGTTTCCCGCTGGCGAGTCAGCGGCGCAGCCCTTCATAGCGCGGGCTCGGTGATGAGTTCGCTAGTGGTTCACGTCTTGCTGCTGGTGGGGCTGGCCTTATGGATGATGCCAGAGATCGTGCCGCCCCAGATTCGCGAGATCATTGCCGAAGTCGTCGAGCCGTCGCTGGACGACGAGTTGAAGGTCGAGCTTGACGAGCGTTGGGATCCGCAGACCGCTATCGAAAAAGCCTCACTTCCTTACGTGCCGCAGGTAGGTGTCTCGGATGGCGCAGGCTTGACTGGCGCTTCAGGCAGCACCGGCTTGACGACGATTAGCGCCCCGCAGTACGACGCCAGCGTGCGCCAGGCAGTGGAAGGCAGCGATATTCGCATCGATGCGCCGCTGGCCGACGCGCCGCCTGGCAAGCAGCTGATGGCGGCGACGCCGGACGGCATGCTGGGCGATCCGCGCGCGATTGTCGACAGCTACCAAGAGGCGATGGACCAGATCACGCAAGAGATTCTGTGGTTCATGGATAAAAGCGACGTGCTCGTGGTGTGGTGCTTCGATCAGTCCGAAAGCATGAAGGACGATCAACGCGACATTCGCGAGCGGTTGGAACGCGTGTATGCCGAATTGGGGCTATCAGCGCATGAGTCAAATCGCTTACTAACTGCGGTGACCAGTTTCGGCGGCAGCTTTGCACTGCACACGCAGCAGCCAACTTCCGATCGCTTCCTGATTAATGCGGCGATCGATGCCGTGCCGATCGACACCACCGGCAAAGAGCTGATGTGCGAAGCAGTGGGCCGTTCGATTGCCCATCATCGCGAATTCGCTAAGAAGACAGGGCGGCAAATGCTGCTGGTGTTGGTGACGGACGAAAGTGGTGATGCAACGAACAATAACGCGTATCTTGAACAAGCCATCGCGGAAGCCAAAGCGGCGAAGTGTCGCTGCTATGTGCTGGGGCGCGAAGCGGTGTTCGGTTATCCCTACGCGCACATTCGCTGGCAGCATCCGCAGACCAAACGCGTCCATTGGCTGCCGATCGAGCGAGGGCCAGAAACGGCATTCGTCGAGCAGTTGCAAACCGACGGCTTTCGGCGGCGCTACGACGCGCATCCTAGCGGCTTCGGTCCGTATGAGCAAACTCGCCTGACGCGTGAAACGGGCGGCGTGTTCTTCATGTTGCCGGGCCTGGAAAGCAATCTGGTGCGAGGCGAGAAACGTCGCTATGAACTGCAAGCGATGCGCGCCTATCGACCTGATTTGCGCTCGCGCTTGGAGGTAATCAGCGAACGCGACGAGTCGGAGTTGCAGGCGACCATTTGGAAGATCATTTACGATCTGAATCCCTACCAGCCTGACATCGCCAAGATGATCGAGATGCGCGTTGAGTTCGCGATTGATCCGCAAGCCTTTGTCATGCAAGCGCGGCAGGAACAAGCCAAGACGATTGTGTATCTCAACTACCTGGCCCGCATGCAGCGCGTGGTCGAAGGACTCGCCGAGCAGCGCGAACAAGAGACCTCGCCGCGCTGGCAAGC
This sequence comes from Planctomycetota bacterium, assembly GCA_023417165.1. Lineage (GTDB taxonomy): Bacteria > Planctomycetota > Planctomycetia > Pirellulales > Pirellulaceae > JAEZGD01. Next base: position 726 of record JAEZGD010000730.1, on the reverse strand, counting down.
AAACTATGATTTGCTATATGCGCAGTTAGTCGCCTATCAGGCGCGGATGTACGAGTATGGCGCGTATCTGGAACAGGTAGTGCGCGAGCCGAAGGTGGCGCCGCTGACCAAATCGCCGAATCTAAAACTGGTGAATTGGGACATTCGCACGCGTAAAAAGACGATTATCAAGGAACTGAGCGAGCCGTACATCACGCTGGCGACAGCCTTGTACGAAGATATTTTGCGTGAGCATCCCGGCACGCCCTGGGCGGCTCGGGCGGAACTAGAACTCAAACGCGGTTTTGGTGTCGAACTAACGCCCGACTACGAAGCGCCATTGCCGACGCTTCCACCGGGCATAAAACTCTTGCCCATCCCCAAACTATGAAACGCGGCTTATTAAAAACAGAAATGGTGGTGGTAGTGGTCATCGTCATGGCCGCGATCGCCTTGTTGATTCCATTCGCCTTGCAGCAGCGGGCAGCCTCGCGCGCGATGACGTGTCAGGATCGCCTGCAACGCTTGTCATTGGCGGTGATTGAGCACGATACGCAGCACGGCAACTTGCCAGGCTTTAGCCAGGCGATGGACGAAATTACGGTTGGCTGGGTGCCGCCGCTATTGCCTTTGTTGCATGCGACGGACCAACAGACCGAAGCGCTGCAAGCACAAGCGCTGGCGGCACTGCAGCAAAACAAGCGCGGCCCGGCGCGGCTGCCCTCCCTGCTCTGCCCTGCACAAGGC
>JAEZGD010000455.1 GCA_023417165.1 Planctomycetota bacterium | reverse complement strand
CACCAATATCGAGAAGGACATCCCTTCGCGCCATTGGCACTTGAACGATCCTGGCGTGGTGCCCAACCTGCTGCTTACTGGCGGCGGTTCGCCCACCGGCATCACGATCTATGAAGGCACGTTGCTGCCGAAGCAGTATCAGAACCAAATCATTCACTGCGACGCCGGCCCCAGCGTGTGCCGCGCGTATCCGGTGACCAAGGACGGCGCTGGTTTTAAAGCCGAGATCGCCAACGTGCTGGTGGGCACGCGCGATAACTGGTTCCGCCCGAGCGATGTGGTGGTCGCGCCCGATGGCTCGCTGTTTGTCGGCGATTGGTACGATCCCGGCGTCGGCGGCCACAACCAACAGGAAGTCGATAAGGGTCGCATCTTCCGCGTCGCTCCGCCTGGCAGCAATTACAGCGTGCCGAAGTTCGATTTCAGCACCGCTGCGGGCGCGCTCGAAGCGCTCAAGAATCCGAACTACTCAGTGCGTTACCTGGCGTTCACCGCTTTGAAAAACATGGAAAGTGAAGACACCGCCAAGGCGATTCACGAAGCCTACCTTTCCAGCACCGACGTGCGTTTCCAAGCGCGATTGGCCTATGTGGGCGCGGCCTGGCTGATGCGGCATCGCTCGGACAAGTTCCTGGAGATGCTGAGCGGCGCGGTGAAGGATGGCAGCCCCGAGATCAAGATCGTCGCGCTCCGCATCGCCCGGTTGTATCACCAAGATGTACTGCCGTACGTGCGCCAACTGGCGACGTCCGATGACCCCGCCGTGTTGCGTGAATGCGTCATCGCCCTGCGTCACAACAAGTCGCCGGAAACGGCCGAATTGTGGGCGCAACTGGCGCTAAAGTATGACGGCAAAGACCGTTGGTACTTGGAAGCCCTGGGCATCGGCGCGGATCAGCAATGGGACGCGCTCCTCGATGCTTATCTGGCCAAGGCGGGCGACAAGGCTTTGACCACCGATGCCGGCAAGGACATCGTGTGGCGCAGCCGTGCCAAGAAAACGCCGGAACTGCTGGCCAAGATCATCAAAGATCCGAAGACGGCCAAGGAAAGCCATCCCAAGTTCATGCGGGCGTTCGACTTCCAGGCGAAAGGCGCCGAGAAGGACAAGGCCCTGCAAGAGTTGTTGCTCTTGGAATAGGCCACGCCAGACGTTTTGACTAGAAGAAAGCGGGGGTGAGAGCGCACGACTTAAGGCGCTCTTGCCCCTTTTCCTTCATATCGCCACGCTTGAATTCGACCATGCATAGCTCTTGCCGTTCTTACGTCTCTTGGTTTGCCGGCGTCTTGATGATTGGACTGGTGATGCCTTCGCCTGCGGTGCGTGCTCAAGAAGCTTCGCCCGAACGCGACGCGCTGATTGTCGAAACGCTGCTGCGTCTCGACAGCTTCGACTTGGAAGCCAAGCCGAAAACCAAGGCGGCTGTGCTGCGATACTTAAAAGCCAACGCCGGTAACGAATCGTTCTTCCTACTCATCGAACGCTTCGCCATCAAGGATGCCGCCGATGACCTGCTGGAGTTGGCCGCCACCAAGCCTGGCGAAACGGCCGGCGTCAAAGCGGCCGAACTGCTGCTGAAACTCAGTCCGACGAGCATTGATGCGACTGTGGCCGGCGAAGACACGCCTCGCGCCGCGGCAGTGATCACGGCGCTCGGCAATGTTGGCGGTGCTGCGGTCTTTGAACGTTTGTCGCCGCTGATCGATGCTGCGGACAAGCCGCTGGCGGTTCGTGCCGCCGCCGCCCAGGCGAGCGGCAAGAGCAAGCCCGGGATCGAGCTGTTGTTGAAGTTGGCTAAAGAGAAAAAACTGCCCGAAGACCTGAATTTCACTGTCGCGAATGTGTTGTTCGCTGCGCCGGATCCGGCGGTGCAGGCAGAAGCCCGGCAGTATCTGAAGCTGCCTGCCTCGGCGAGTGAGAAGCCGCTGCCGCCGCTGCCGGAGCTGTTGAAAATGACAGGCGATCCCCAGCGTGGTCAGAAGCTGTTCGCGGGCACCGCTACGTGCAGCAAGTGTCACGTCGTGCGTGGCGAAGGCAAAGAGGTCGGGCCGAACCTTTCGGAGATCGGCAGCAAGCTCAGTAAGGATGCCTTCCTGGTCGCCATTCTCGATCCGAGCGCCGGCATCAGCCACAACTATGAAACCTATGTCGCCGCCACCGACGATGGCAAGGTGGTTAGCGGGCTGCTCATCAGCAAAAGCGAAGAGCAAATCGTGCTGCGCGATGCCAACGCGATCGAACACACCTTGCCCATGGATAGTATCGAAGAGCTGCGCAAGTTGCCCATCTCGCTGATGCCGGCCGATCTGCAAAAGACCATGAGCGCGCAAGACCTGGTCGATGTGGTGGAGTACCTGCAAACGCTGAAGAAGTCGTAGCAGCGAGCGTTACGCCTTGCTTGCCTTTCGTCCGACGAACCGCAGAAGAGTCCGTTCATGCAGCGCATCTGGCTCGCGATGGTGGGTGTGATCTGGGCATGCTCTGCCAGCAGCGCAGGCGAGCTGCCGGACTATAAGTCCATCAAGCCAGATGGCGTGGTTCGCACGGCCGTGGGCGTTACACGCCGCGATACGCCGATTACGGCTTTCGTGGCCGAAGAAGACGGCGATCTGCGCAGCGAAAAGCTGCGCGTGGTGCTGATCGGCGGCTTCGACGGTCAGCGACGCAGCGTCGATGCGGCGCTCGCGGCACTGCGCTGGCTTTATACGCATGAGGACGCTGCACCACTGCGAAAGCGGATGACGCTGGCGGTGGTGCCGTGCGGCAATCCCGATGGCGTGCTGCTGGATCGAGGCGACGAGAACGGCCAGGGCGGTCGCCCCGGCGATCCGCCGCCTGCGGACGAGCAGCGTTATCACAGCCAAACGCAGGTCGAATCGCAATATCTTGCCAGTTGGCTTGCGCAGCATGGCGCCGACCGCGTGCTGGAATTGCGCGTCGCGCATCCGTCGCCGCGCAAGGAACACTTCTTGGCGTTGGCGGATGGCAATGTGGTGGAACTGCTGCGAGGCGCGCTCGACAAGGTCGATACGGTGTCGGACTCGCATGCGGAACTAATCAAGCGTGTGAAGCTCGACGACCGCGCTTTCGCCACGCAGTTGCTGACCGCCTATAGTCACGTTCCGAAAAGCCCGCTCTATTTCGACACGCTGCCCTTGCTGGCCAATCGCCGCCTGGCGAAGCTGGGCGTGAAGGTGGCCGAGCCCGCCTTCCCCGTGCCGCAAGGACCGCCGAAGTCGGGCAGTGATCTCTCGGGCCTGCTGTTTGTGGTCGAACGTCTGAAAGCCGAAGTCGATCCGAACGCGCTAGAGATTGTGAAGCGTGCTGCCGACATGGCGTTCGCTGCCAATAGCCAGCCGTTGGCGGAGCCGCCGTTTCACAATGAGATGAGCGACGGCGTATTCATGAACGGCCCGCTGCTGTCAGGCGTCGGCGCGCTCACTGGCGAAACTAAGTACTTCGACTGCTGCGCGCAGCATCAAACGCTCATTCGCAAACTTTGCCAGCGCAAAGACGGCTTGTATCGGCACTCGCCGCTGGATGAAGCCGCCTGGGGACGTGGCAATGGTTTTGCGGCACTGGGAATGGCGCTGATGCTGGAAGACTGGCCAGCTGAGCATCCCGAGCGCAAGGTGCTGCTGCAGGCGTTCCGCGCGCATATGGCCGCGCTGCGTCAGCATCAAGACTATACCGGCACGTGGCATCAGGTCATCGATCGCCCGGAAAGCTACCGCGAGTTCACCGGCACCTGCATGATCGGTTTTGCCATGGCGCGCGGCATTCGCGCCGGTTGGCTCGAGGCCGAGACCTACCAGCCGTGCGTCGATCGCGCCTGGCAAGCGGTAAAAGCCCGCACTTCGCCTGCAGGCGAGTTTGTCGACGTCTGTACCGGCACCGGTAAGCAAAAGACGCTGCGCGACTATTATGATCGCCAGGCCTTGCAAGGTCGCGATGGCCGCGGCGGTTCGATGGCGTTATTGTTTGCCAGCGAAATACTTCGAAAACCTTGAGTTATCTAGGACGACGATATGCTGCTTCGACTTTGGCTGTGTAATGTGATCGCTTGGCCTATGGTATTGGGCCTGGCAGCGCTATTGAGCGCGCAGACGCTGCCTTTGAAGGTGACGATCGGTGACCAAGACTGGCCCGGTTGGCGTGGGGCGCTGGGG
>JAEZGD010000710.1 GCA_023417165.1 Planctomycetota bacterium | reverse complement strand
CGTCAAGCCCGAGGCGCCGGTCGCGCCGTCGCCATCGCCGCGCGCGATCGGCAATTTGACAGGCGCGGCCGCCACAATCCAATTGCCCGCATATGCGGTCCCTTCGGCGTCCTGAGCCAGCGGATCGTGGTAGTGGTACTTGGGATCGTCAAATGCTGGCGTAATGTCGACGCGATACTTGTTGAATCGCTCTGGCACCTGACCATGCTCTTCGCGCATGTGATGCAACAAAGGATGCTGCAAAATAGTGCCTTGCTGATCGCCAGGGCGGTCGTCGACCAGCACCGCGAACTGCGCGTGCTCGGCGTTGCCTTGAAAATCGATGATGTTGCCTAGCTCGATCGACATCGCCACCACGCCGAGGAAACGCTGTTCCTTGAACACCGGCGTCGAGACAGCAACTTTCCACGCCTTGGTGCCGGTGCTTTGATACGGCGCAGACAGACTGGTGCGACGAATATGCGATACATGGGGCGGCCGAGCATCGCGCGGCAAATCGCTCTCGCCGCCGTGAAAATACGTTCGCCAAGCGAAGTTTCGACCAATCGTGCCGCCGATCGTCTCGCCATCAAACACCGAAGCAATCTGCAAGCCATCGGCACTGGTGGCGAACCAACTGGCCGCGCGTGGCTTACGTTCATCCGCCATCAACTCTTCGATGCGGCGTTGCAACTTGCCCCGCGCCGGATGGTGAATAAATCGATCGCGATCGCTCGCCATGCCTTGCATGGCCGCCGGATCGCTCAAACGCTCCACCAGCGGAGCCAATTCGGGATTCTCCAGCGTCTCGATCACCAGGTTTTGAAATTCGGGATCGTCGGCCACCCGCTCGACCGCGCGATAGTAGCGTTCAATTTCGCTGCTGACGTTGGTGGCGACATACTGCGCCGCGAATTGATTGCTCTCTTGCGCACGACTGATGATCGCGGCATCGCTATCGACAATTGCGCGATGGTAACCACGCCAGCCGAACAAAGCCATGATCAGCAATAGCAGCACCGGCACCGCGATGCCCAGGACCATCAGCGGCAGCCGCTGCTGGCGTTCGCGACGATCTTCGAGTGCGTCGAGCACCGCTTGTACGTTTGGGAACCGCGCTTCTGGATCGACCGCCAGGCAACGTTCCAGGATTTCGGCCAGCGTGCGATCCATGCCGCGCACTTTACGATGCGCTGTCAGCAGCGGCGCGGTCCGAATCGATTGCCGATACCGAGCCAGGCGATCGGGCAAGTCCACTGCGGTATCGATTTGCTTGACGGTTTCATCGCTGCGATGCGGCGGACCGCCCGTCACCATGCAGTACAACAACGCACCGAGCGCGTACACGTCCCAGCGCGCGTCGGGAACCGCTTCCAGATCGGCTTGCTCGGGCGCCATATAAAACAGCGTTCCGAGCGCCGGCGTTTGTTCGTGCGACAACCGCGACTGGCCAAAATCGGCGAGCCGCGGCTTGTGATCTTCGTCGAGCAGAATATTGGCCGGCTTCAAGTCGCAGTGCAGCACGCCTTTGCCATGGGCATGTAGCAAACCAACGGTCACGTCGCGAAACAGGCGCACCGCCTCGGCGATGGGCAGCGCGGATTGCTGGGAAAGATAATCTTCCAGCGACCCGTTCTCGATGTACTCCATCACGTAGTACGGCGGGTCGTGCGTCCAACCGACATCGAGCAGTTGCACGACGTAGCGATCGGCTGACAGGAATACGAGCTTTTCGACTTCGCGCGACAGCAATTGCCAGTCGACGCCAGTGCGATGGCGAAAGAACTTAATCGCCACGCGGCGTCCCGTCGTGCGATCGACGCCGACCCACACTTCGCCATACGCGCCGCTGCCCAATAGGCGCTGTGTCTCGTAGCCCGGCACCTCGCCTGGCGCGCTGGTCCGCTTCAGGCTCAACTGCTGAGCGCGCAGCTGATCGTCATACGGTTGTTGCTGGGTGCGATCGGCAGACATGTAGGCGTTGTCGAGCGTCAACGTTCGTCATGAAACCTTGTATAGTATTCCATGTTTGGGCGGTCCAAGGAAGTAAAGCGAGGAAACTGGCCATGTGTTACCCGGCAGTTGTGCGGCGAATTGCACTTTTCTTGCTGTGTTTGGCCGCTGGTTGGGCGAGTGCGCAAGAGGGCCCCCTCGACGGGCGAGAGGGGCGCGACCTGTCGCTGCAAAACTTTCGCCCGCAGACAATGCTGCGCGTGCCGGAAACTCGGCTGGAACGCGCGAAGTTCTCCGTCGTCGACGTGCATACGCATTTTCGCATTCGCACGCATCAATCGCCGGAGGCGCTCGATGAATTTGTGCGTGTGATGGACCGTAACGGCATCGCGTTGTGCGCCAGCTTGGACGGCGGACTCGACGACCGTTTCGACGAGCACGCCAAGTATCTATGGACGAAGTATCCCAATCGGTTCGTCATTTTTGCGAACATCGATTGGCAAGGGACCGGCAAGGCGGACGATCCCGCCAGTTGGGATTGCCAGCGTCCCGATTTCGCCCGGCGAATGGCGGCCAGCCTGGCCGATGCCAAGAAACGAGGCGCCAGCGGCCTGAAGATCTTCAAGCAGTTTGGACTGGCCTATA
>JAEZGD010000644.1 GCA_023417165.1 Planctomycetota bacterium | reverse complement strand
CGCGACTTGCTGCACGCGTAGCGTATCAACCACGCAATGATTTGCCGCTCGGGGGCGCGTGCGGCCTACATTTGGCGCAGCCTTGACGACGACCGTCCCTTCGCTGCGAGCACGAGCGAGATACAGTTCGCTCAGGCGTGCGGTCATTGGTCCCGGCGCGGCGGTGCCGATCGGGCGGCCATCGATCTGACGAACCGGCGCCAATTCGCCCATTGTGCCGGTGCAGAAGCATTCGTCGGCGCGATAGACCTCGGTCAGCGACAGATCGCGCACGTCGTGCGGAATGTTGTGCTCCCTGCACAGTTCCAACACGGTGTCGCGCGTGATCCCCTCGGGGCACGCCACGGTGCGGCTGGTGACGACCGTACCGCGCTCGACAATGAACACGTGCGTGGCATTGGTCTCGGCCATGAAGCCGCGCGTGTCGAGCATCAGCGCGTCGTCCGCGCCGGCGACGTTGGCTTCGATCTTCGCCAGGATCGATTGCAACAGATTGTTGTGGTGAATCTTCGGATCGAGACAGTCCGGCGGAAAACGGCGAATGCTGCTGGTCACCAGCGTGATGCCCTGCTTGTCATAGACCGGTGCTTTGAACTCGGGCAGCACAATCAGCGTCGGTCCCGCTTGATTCAAGCGCGGATCCATGCCGGAAGTCACTTTCACGCCGCGCGTCAGTGTCAGGCGAATATGCACGCCATCGGTCATACGATTGGCGGCCAGCGTGCGACGAATCTCGGCGATGATCTCGTCGTGCGACGGAATTTGCGTGAACGCCAGCGCCAAGGCCGAACTGCGCAGGCGATCGAGATGCTCGATGAGCTTGAAGATTTTGCCGTTGTACAGCCGCAAACCTTCCCAGACCGCATCGCCTCCTTGCACCACCGAATCAAACGGGCTGACGCCCGCCTCGTTGCGATGCACAAGGCGGCCGTTGATATTGACGATCAGGTCTTGGTTGCGCGGGTCGTATTGTTGCAGCATACAGGGCGGCTCATTTCGGCGCGATTAGCACCAGGTCCAATCGCGGTGGCGGGGTGGTGATCGAGATCTGCGCAGGAGTGGGAGTATACAGCGTCAGTCCACGCTCGACATCCAGGAACGCTCGCACCACATAGGCCTTGCTCGGATCGAGTCGGTCGGTGCGGAACGTCAGATCATAGAACAGCGGCTTTTGCTTGCCGAGCGTGCGCGTATTGTACTCGCTGACAACGCGCTGCTCTCGCCCGGTGCGGTCGAACTCGACCAGTTCGACGCGCAAGCGCGCCGTGGCCGGCAAGCGCAAGACTTCGCGAAAAGTCACGCTGCCCGCAATCGTGGCGGTCACTTCCGGACGCGGAGTCACCGGGGACGGAATGATCGGAATCATGCCGCCATCGCGTGGATCGAGCCCTACCGTCATATTGACCAGGCGACCATCGCGATGGTTTTGCATCAGCAGCACCACACGACCGAACCGGTCGGCCCGCAGCGTAAATTCATCGCTGATGTCGTACAACGTCTCGCCGATATAGCCGACCTGATAACCGTTGATCGCCACCAAAATATCGCCGACTTCAATGCCTTGGCGTTGGGCGGCGGTATTGGGATAAACCCCGGTAATCACGACGCCGGTCTGGGTGTTGTTGACCTCGACTCCCAACCGCCAGCGCGGCAGTTGAAAGTCGGGGCGCAGTTCCAGCCGCTGGGCATAGGGATCGATCTGCAAACCGGTGCCCAGGTTGCTGGTGCGTTCGCGGACTTGTTGCGCCAGCGCGGTGCTCGTCAGTAAAACCAGCGTTGCAAATAGAGCTGTTTGCGAAATGCGATTCATGGCTCCGCCTCCTCAACCCGAATGGGCCCAAAGAAAAATCGACCGCGCGCGATTATAACGCACCGCCTGATGTTCGGTGGTGGGGCGGACCGCAGGGCGCGGAAATTCCAAACTCCAAGCACCAAATTCCAAACAAATACGAATACCGAAATACGAAGGCCCGAAACCGAAACCATTCCCGTTTTGGACTTTGGTCATTTGGATTTCGGTACTTGTTTGGGATTTGGAATTTGGTGCTTAGAATTTCTCCGCTGCAGCTAGACCTCAACGTAGTCGCTCCCCGCCTGGCGGGCGCGCCAACGACGAAAGAGCCACTCACCCCACAGAAGCATGACCGCGCACGCAAGGAGCGCCGCCGGTAGCGACGTGGTAGCAACGCTGGCAGCGGCGGCCGCGAGCCAGAACAGCAGATGCCCGATCTCGCTCAGCTTTGTCCACCAATCGCGCCGGTAGACAACGCCGTGGCAGTGGCTGAGGTAGACGAGCCAGCGATGATAGGCCCATAGCCATGCGCACAGCTTGATGGCGATCACCAGCGCGGCGGTCAGCACGTCGCCTTGCATCCGGCCTTCGCACCACACGGCCGGCGCGAGCGCCAATAGCCACCACGGCACACGCAGCGCCAGCACCTTCGCCCACAAGCGCGACAGGCCCAACGGGTCGCCGGGAAACTGCGGATGCACCAACACTCGCGCCGCCTGGGCCAGCGCCGCCGATTCCACCGCGAGCACGAGCGGAAACACCAAGCCAATGATGCTGGGCAGGCCCGGCTCTTTAATCGCGAGCGAAGCATCCATGCCGCTGGCCGCCACCTGCGTTTCGACATACCAGTGCAGCGCCCGCATCACTATCACCGGCGATAGCAACAC
>JAEZGD010000599.1 GCA_023417165.1 Planctomycetota bacterium | reverse complement strand
ATGTGCCTGGCGATGAATCCCGACAAGCTCGCGCCTGGCGAGCGCTGTGCCGCCACCAGCAATCGCAACTTCGAAGGTCGCCAAGGCAAGGGTGGCCGCACGCACCTGGTCAGCCCCGCCATGGCCGCCGCCGCCGCCATCGAAGGGCACTTCGTCGACATCCGCGACTGGAAGTATCAGGCATAACCGTAAGTACCAAGGGCCGGGTTCCCAGTGCCAAGCTGGGAACTTTGGCTTTGGCACTTGGATCTTGGCGTTGGAAACTTTGAATCATGCAACCTTTCACCACTCATACCGGCGTTGTCGCTACGCTCGACCGCGCGAATGTCGATACCGACGCGATTATCCCGAAGCAGTTCCTTAAGCGCATCGAGCGCAGCGGTTTTGAGGATGTGCTGTTCTTCGATTGGCGTTTTCAGGATGATGGCAAGACGCCGAATCCGGACTTCGTGCTGAATCAGCCGCGTTATCAGAACGCAACCGTGCTGGTCGCGCGCCGCAACTTCGGCAGCGGTTCGAGTCGCGAGCACGCCGTGTGGGCGCTCGAGAACTACGGCTTCCGGACGATTCTGGCTCCCAGCTTCGCCGATATTTTCTACAACAACTCGTTCAAGAACGGCGTGCTGCCGATCGTGCTGAGTGAAGAGCAGATCGAAGACATCTTTCAACGCACGGCCAAGACCGAAGGCTACAAGTTGACGGTCGATCTGGAGAAGATGACGATCACCGACGATCAGGGACTGTCGCTGTCGTTTACCGTCGACGACTTCCGCCGTCATTGCCTGCTGAACGGCCTCGACGACATCGCGCTGACGCTCGCGCATGCCGACAAGATTACGGCCTATGAAGCCGCTCACGGCATGAAACCGGTGTAGTTCGCACCGCTGGCCGAGAGAACCGCCATTCGCGCCGCCTGCCAGGCGGCGCCTTGCAGGAGCGCTCGCATGTCTCGACTGGCCTGGATGGTAATCGTATTCGCCGGGCTGGTCTCCCCTGCCCTAGCGCAAACCAAGGTCGAAACGGTTTGCGAAGGGCTGAACAACCCGACAGGCGTTGCCATTCAGCCCGGCACAGGGCATGTGTATGTCGCTGAAAGCGGCGCACAACGCATTGTTCGCATCGTCGATAGCAAGCCGCAGGAAGTCATCACCGGCTTTAGCAAAGACGTCTACGGTACCGAGCCCGCGATCAATATCGGGCCGCTCGGGCTCGCTTTCTTCGAAGAATCGCTCGTCGTCGGCGATGGCGGGCGTCCGGATGGCGAGGACGAACTGCTCGTCTTTACGCTGCCCAAGCCGGGCGAGCCGGCCATTGCCATCGATCAGGCGAAGTTTCGTTTTGCGCTACCTGCCAAAGGGGACACGCCTGGCGAAGGGAACTTTCATGGCGTCGCGGTTGCCAAGCAAGGCATTTATGTGACGTGCCACGGCGACGATGCTCAAGGCTGGATCGCCAAGGCGACCACGAACGGCACGAAGGTCGAAGGCTTCTCACGTCATATCGCCACCAAGCCTGCGGTGCAGGTCAATGCACCGCTCGGCATCGCGATCAGCCCGCGCGGCGAGATTGTGGTCGGCCAAGGGGGCAAGATCGATGTCGCTGGCGATGGTTTGGTGAGCTTTTACAGTGCCCGCACCGGCCAGTTGTTGGCGAACTTCGAGACGGGGTTGTACGACGCGACCGGACTGGCTTACAGTCCGCGCGGGCAGTTGTATGCGGTGGACTTTGCCTGGATGGATACGAGCAAGGGTGGTCTGTACCAACTCGTTGCTGATCGCCGCGATAACCTGCAAACGGTGAAGGCGCAGTTGATCGCCCCGCTCGTCCGCCCCACTTCGCTGACATTCGGTCCCGACGGCGCCCTCTACATCACGCTGCTCGGCGAACCGAACGCCTCCTCCGGCTAGCTCGTCCGCATCGCGCCGGGGCTATAAGCCGCATCGTCGCCTTTCGCTCCGCGAAAGTAGCGCTCTTCTTTGCTTGTCGAAAGCTGACCTTGTCGGTAAGTCGTAAGGTAAAGTTTTTGATTACTTGTCAAAGTGTCGCGTCATACGTACGATACTAGTTGGGCTCTTTGGCAAATTAGGGAAGCAGCATGCGCGGCATATCGACTTCCATCAGGCGACGGCATATCGGAGCCTTGCCACTCGCAGGCGGGGGGCATATTCTTTCGCCGCTTGGCGGGCATAGGTCCTGAGCGTGGTGGGAATGAGCACTACGTAAGTGCTGTCCCTCTAGCGGCTTAGGCCACAGATGCCGATGCAGTATGCCTGGCATTCGCAAGGGAAAATCCAGGCATAAATGTCAGATTGCCAGCCGCCGTCAGGGATCGGACGGCGCGATAGGCAAGTATTGGCTCGCACTGGCCGAGGCACTCAGCAGGTGCACTCGGCGCGACTGTCTAGCGTGCGAAAGAAGGTCTACGACCGATAGGCGACTTCTTCGCCGTGGGTGACCTCGAAGCCGAGTTCTTCGATCATCTTGTAGTCGGCATCGGGGGCTTGGCCTTGGGTGGTCAGGTAGTCGCCGACGAACAGGCTGTTCGCGGCAAACATGCCGAGCGGTTGCAGGCTGCCGAGGTGAATCTCGCGACCGCCGGCGATCCGCAGTTCGCTCTTGGGATTCACAAAGCGGAACATCGCGAGCGCCTTCAGGCAGTAACGCGGCGTCAGCGGCGTGGGCCCTGCGAGCGGCGTGCCATCGATGGGATTGAGGAAGTTGAGCGGGATCGATTCGGTTTGCAGTTCGCGCAGTTGCATGGCCATGCGGACGACATCTTCGTCCTGCTCGCCCATGCCGATGATGCCGCCGGAGCACAGTTCGATGCCGGCCGCGCGCACCGCCTTAAGCGTATCGAGACGATCTTGATAGGTATGCGTGGTGCAGATCTGCCCGTAGTAGTTCTCACTGGTATTGAGATTATGGTTGACCTTATCCACACCGGCCGCCTTCAGCCGTTGCGCTTGTTCGGGCGTCAGCAGGCCCAGGCAGGCACAGATTTGCAGGTCGTATTGGGCTTTGATTTCGGGAACGATGGTCTCGACGGCCTTCATCTCGCGTTCATTCGGACCGCGAGCACTGATGACAATGCAGTAGGTCTTGCTGTTGCGCTCGGCGGCGACACGCGCGCCATCGAGCAGCTTCTCGCGCGACAGGATGTTGTACTTCGGAATCTCGGCGTCGCTGACCTTCGACTGCGAGCAGTACGAGCAATCCTCGGGGCACAAACCGCTCTTGGCGTTCATCAAGAAGTACAGTTGCACCGTCTTGCCAAAGTAGCGATGACGAATGCGGTAAGCCGCCGCCAGGATGTCGAGCAGTTCTTCGTCCGGCGCCCGCACAATGGCCAGCGCTTCTTCGACAGTGACGACATGCCCTTCCAGGACGCGCGCGGCCAGTTCGTGCCAAGGGGTGGAAGCAGTCGACGCGGCAGCAAGCGAAGCGATCATGCGAACTCAAAACCAAAAGTCGAAGGAAAGGCAAAGCCTGGTCATCGCTGGTCAACAAAGCGATTTCAGGTCAGAATAGTAGCATACCTTGGTGC
>JAEZGD010000442.1 GCA_023417165.1 Planctomycetota bacterium | reverse complement strand
TGTTTTCTCGCCAGCTCGGCATCGATAAATCGGCCGTCGTGCGATCTGCTCTCCAGCGTTACAAGAATGTGGCGTTCGCAGGCGACGGTCCGCCTGACATTGAACCTGCGCTCTTAGTCGCCCCAGTCTTGCGTTTTGCCCGTCGGCTACTGGCACAATCGGTGGATGATCGCGGCGAGTCCTACCGCCCTTACCAGAACTGGTCCGAGGTCGTGGAAGCGCTCCTGGCTTAGGAGACTACGATATGGGCAGTCACTTTATCGAGATTCCCAACACGGTTCGCATCAAGCCTGGCGCGCTGGGCCGGGTGGGAATTTACCTTGCACGTCAAGAGTTACGGCGAGTCTTGCTCGTTCGTAGCCATGAGCTTGTTCCGGACTTCGTGGCCAGGCTAAAGACGTCGCTGGCGAATGCTGGCATCGAATTACTTGGGGATTCCGAGGTTACCGAGGCCAGCGTGGAATTTACGGTTCAGTTGCTGGGCGCACTGCCTCGGGGCACCCAAGCGATTGTTGGCCTGGGTGGTGGCAAGGCGTTGGACGTCGGCAAGTACCTCGCCTCGCTGTCCGGGCCCTCCTACTTCGCCGTTCCGACATCGCTTTCCAACGATGGTTTCTGCTCGCCGCAAGCGAGTCTTACTTTATGCGGCCAACGGAAGTCCCTGCCCACAAAGCTGCCCGACGCTGTGATCGTTGACACGACGATATCTCTTAGCGCTCACATCTCGCTGTGGTGCAGCGGTGTTGGCGACCTGGTAGCCAAACTGACCGCTATCCGGGATTGGCAACTGGCCTTTCACGCTTGCGAAACTCCCGTAAACGATCCTGCCGCGCTCATGTCCGATGCCAGCGTGCACCAATTCATGGGCAGGCCGACCAGGGATCCCGAAGGAATCCAACTGCTTGCCACCGCCTTGATGCTTAATGGTGTGGCGATGGAAATCGCGGGATCCTCGCGCCCAGCGAGCGGCAGCGAACACCTGATCTCCCACGCCCTCGACCACATCACGACACGCCCCAGACTTCACGGGCTCCAGGTGGGCGTGGCGACGTATCTCATGTCTCGACTACAGCAAAACCACAGCGACGTGATCGCCGGGATTTTCCAGCAAACCGGTTTCTGGGAGTTGATACGCCAGGATCCGTTTTGCAAGCGAGAATGGCTCGAAGCGGTGCGTCAGGCGCCATCCATCAAGGATGACTTTTATACGATCCTGTCCGAACGCGATCAGACTACGGAAGTAGAAAGACTTATCGAGGAAGACTCGCACTTGCGAGGCTGCTTTACAGACTGACGGCGCAGCCCTAGAACAATTGACGAGTGCCTGCAGCACAGGCGGCTTCTACCGGACACGGTCATTACAGCGCACCTTGCCACCGCTAGCACCATTTCTCTAGGACCACTTTGTCAAATCTAGCGGCATCAACTTTCTTTCGGCCGAGTTTCGCATAAGGAGTCTCTCGATGGCTCGAAACTCAACTTCCGTAATTGCCGCAGCTGTCTTCGACACGAAGCCTTATGATCGGCAGGCGATTGAGCAGGCCTCGACCGACACTGGTATTGAGTGGCACTTTCTCGACTTCCGGCTGTTGGAGGACTCAGCCTACGCGGCGAAGAATGTCCGCGCGGTTTGCGTGTTTGTGAATGACCAACTGGACCGGCCGTGCCTGAAAGTGCTGGCAGAACAAGGCGTGGAGTTAATTGCACTTCGCTGCGCGGGGTTCAATAACGTGGATATCAGCTACGCCAAGGAACTGCAGCTGACCGTCACGCGAGTCCCTGTCTATTCGCCCTACGCGGTAGCCGAGCATACCGTTGCCTTGTTGCTGACGCTCAACCGTAAGACCCATCGCGCTTTCAATCGTGTGCGAGAACTGAACTTTTCGCTCAATGGGCTGGTCGGGTTCGACCTCCATGGCAAAACCGCTGGCCTGATCGGCACGGGCAAGATCGGGCGAGTGACAGGGCAAATTCTTCGCGGATTTGGGATGAAGGTTCTCGCCTACGACTTGTATCCGGATCAGGAATGGGCAAGGCATACGGGAGTTGAGTATGTCGATTCGCTCGCGGAGCTACTGCGGCCGAGCGACGTGGTTTCGCTGCACGCCCCGCTGACTCCGGAGACTAAGTACACGATCCGTGCCGAAACCATCGCCTGGATGAAGCGTGGCAGCATCCTCATCAATTCGAGCCGAGGAGGACTGGTGGATACCAAGGCGTTGATCGACGCATTGAAATCCGGGCACATCGCCGGTGTGGGATTGGATGTCTACGAGGAAGAGGAAGGCATCTTCTTCGAAGATCTCTCGGGCGACATGCTTCACGACGATGACCTCGCGCGGTTGCTCACGTTTCCCAATGTGCTCATTACCTCGCATCAGGCATTCCTCACGACCGAAGCCCTAACGGAAATCGCCCGTACCACGGTCGCCAACATTTCCGCTCTTGGCAGCCAAGGGGCGTACGTCGAAGATTCTGTGCTGATCTGATCTCCGGGGGCAGGTGTTGCAATGGATTTTCTGCTGGCAATCCTGCCCATCGCCGTCCTCATCTATGTGATGACCAAGAAGAAGGCTTGGCCCTCGCATATCGGACTCCCATTCGCCGCCGTCTTGGTTTACTCTCTGACGCTCGTTCATTTCCGATTCGATCCGAACCTGGTGAACGCGACAGTGGTGAACGGAGCCCTTTCCGCACTGACGCCAATCTCTATTATCTGGGGAGCGATCCTGCTGTCACAGACTATGCGGCGTTCTGGAGCCGAACGCTTAATCAGCGAATCGCTTCAGAGTGTGAGTCCCAACCCGGTGGCGCAGTTGATGATCGTCGGTTGGGCCTTTCCCTTTATGATGGAAGGTGCCAGCGGTTTCGGAACACCGGCCGCCATTGCTGCTCCACTGCTGGTAGGGCTGGGCTTTGACGCGGTGGGTGTGGCGATTCTGACCGTGATTATGAATGCCGTGCCGGTAACTTTCGGCGCAGTCGGCACGCCGATGTGGTTTGGCTTCAGTCAGGTGCCTCTTAGTCAGTCCGAAATTCTCTCCATCAGTTGGAAGAGTGCAGTCGTGCACACCGTAGCAGCGTTGGTGGTGCCAGTCATCGCCTTGCGCTTTGTGGTGGGATGGGGTGAGATTCGACAGAATCTCGCTTTCATTTATCTGAGCATTCTGAGCTGCGCACTCCCTTCGCTTTTTTTGTCTCGTTTCAATTACGAGTTTCCCTCCCTCATTGGCGGTGCGATTGGTCTCTGTCTGTCCGTGTTGCTGGCAAAGTATCAAGTCGGCTTGGCGCACGCTCCTTCCGCAAATGAATCCGAAGTTGCTACCTCGGCTCCTTACCGCGAGCGCATGCTGGCATTCGTGCCGTATCTGATTCTGATCGTCGTACTCGTAGTGACCCGTGTGCGCTTCCTACCTTTTCGCGAATGGCTCAATGTAGAGTCGCCAAAGTTGGCTCTCGATTTGGGTTCCTTGGGCGAGTTCAGCGCAAGCATCGCCCTTGTACTTCGCTTAGATTCGATCTTCGGCACGTCCAGTGCCTGGAGCTATAACGCTCTATTTGTGCCTGCGCTGATTCCTTTCGTCGTTGTGGTCCTTCTTTCCGTACCGCTCCTGGGAATCGACCTGCGCATGCTCAGGAATATCGCGGCGGATACCACGAAACGAGTCAGCCGCCCGAGCATCACTCTGGTCGGCGCACTGATCATGGTCCAGTTAATGACGCTGGGAGGCGACAGCGCCCAGACGATGATCATTGGGAGGAAATTCGCCACCATGACGGGCGAAGCCTGGCCATTCTTTGCGCCCATGTTGGGCGCACTAGGCGCATTCTTCGCTGGCTCAGCGACGATCTCCAATCTGACCTTCGCTGGCATTCAGGATTCGATTGCCCAGACGCTGGGCTTCGAGCGCACGTCAATCCTGGCGCTGCAATCCGTCGGCGCTGCGATGGGGAATATGATTGCAATCAGTAATATTGTGGCCGTGACGTCGATTCTCGGTATGGAGAACCAGGAAGGCTTTGTCCTCAAGCGAACCTTGATTCCCCTCGTGGCTTACGCACTAGTCGCTGGCGTCGCGGGCCTACTGCTCATGTAAGTGGCCTCTCCTTCGTTCCAATCACGCCTCGGCAATTCTCAGGCGCGGGCGGATTCGGAATTACGGCGACGCAACGGTTAACTCGCGCGAGACGGTGCTTCGCGATGGCACTTTCACCGGCTTGACTCGCCACACGTGCTCACAGTAGTCCCGAATAGAGCGATCGGAAGAAAACTTGCCCATGCGCGCCACATTGAGAATGGCTTTGTGGGTCCACTCTCGCTGGTCGCGCCAGCAGTCGCTCACCTCTTCCTGGCGGTCGACATACGCCTGGTAGTCTGCCAGCACCAGGAATGGATCTTCGTTCCAGAGGCGGTCAAGAAGTGGTCGAAAGAGCTGGCTATCTCCCTCAGAGAGAACGCCCGATCCGATATAGTCGAGCACTTCCCGCAAGGAGGCGTTGCCTTCGACAACTTCCTGCGGGCAGTACCCCCGAAGCTTCCATTCCCGCACCTGTTCCACCGTCAGTCCGAACAGGAAAAAGTTCTCCTCGCCAACTTCCTCCCTGATTTCAATGTTCGCGCCGTCGAGGGTGCCGATGGTTAGCGCACCATTGAGGGCAAACTTCATGTTGCCGGTGCCGCTCGCCTCCTTGCCGGCCATCGAGATTTGCTCCGACAGGTCTCCAGCAGGATAAATATGTTGTGCACTTGCGACGCTGAAATCAGGCAGAAAGACGACCTTCAGGCGGTCACGCACATCAGGATCGTTGTTGACAGTGTCAGCGACGGCGTTGATGAGTTTGATGATCAGCTTGGCCATGAAATAGCCAGGCGCAGCTTTACCGCTGAAGATAAAGGTGCGCGCCGGAATGTCGGCCGTCGGATCGCGTTTGAGGCGTAGATAAAGCGACAGGATGTAAAGCACGTTCAGGTGCTGCCGCTTGTACTCGTGAATGCGTTTGACCTGAATATCGAAGAGCGATTCGGCGTTCACCTCAATCCCGGTTCGCAGTTTCAGCAAGGCGGCGAGATCTCGCTTATTCGCTAATTTGACGTCACGCCACTGCTCCTGAAATGGCATGTCGTCGGCGAATGCCTCCAGCCCTCGTAGCTCGTACAGATCAACGAGCCACTGCTCTCCGATGCATTCACTAATCAGGCGAGAGAGCAAACGGTTACCAATAGCGACGAAACGCCGAGGAGTCACGCCATTCGTAACGTTACAGAACTTCTCCGGCCATAGCTCCGCAAAGTCGTGCATCACTGTCTGCTTGAGCAGATCGGAATGCAGCCGCGCGACACCATTCACGCGATGGCTACCGACGGTCGCCAAATAGGCCATTCGCACAAAACGCTCACCGGTTTCATCGATGAGCGACATCGCAGAAAGCCGGGTATTATCGCCGGGAAATGCAGCTCGGACTTCCTCGAGAAACCGAGCGTTGATTTCGTAGATGATCTCTAGGTGGCGAGGCAGGAATCGGCCAATCAAGTCGACCGGCCATTTCTCCAGTGCTTCGGGCAGGAGCGTGTGGTTCGTGTACGCAAACGTATTGCGAGTAACGTACCAGGCGGTATCCCAATCCATCGCATGCTCGTCGACCAACAGACGCATCAATTCAGCGACTGCGATCGCAGGATGCGTATCGTTGAGTTGCACGGCCCATTTCTCGTGAAACGTCTCCATCGGGCGATTCTGGGCACGATGAATCCGGATCATGTCCTGCAACGAACAGCTAATAAAAAAATACTGCTGCTGTAAGCGCAGGATCCTACCCTGAGCTACCTCGTCGTTCGGATACAGCACCTTGGTGATATTCTCCGACTCCATCTTGTCGGCTACAGCACGATAGTAGTCGCCATGGTTGAAGGCGGCAAAATCAAAGGACTCGACCGCCTCGGCCTTCCACAGGCGCAGCGTGTTGCACGCGCCAACGCGGTAGCCGAGGATGGGAGTGTCATAGGCCTCGCCTTTGACCTCGGTATCTGGCACCCAGCGGACTCGGTGCCGCCCGTGTTCGTCGGTACTGGACTCGGTGTGGCCGCCAAACTTCACCTCGTAGTAGATTTCGGGCCGAACAATTTCCCAGGGATTGCCATACCGAAGCCACTTATCGGTGCGCTCCACTTGCCAGCCGTTCTTAATGGCTTGCTCAAAGATGCCAAACTCGTAACGGATGCCATAGCCGACGGCGGGCACCTCGAGCGAGGCGAGTGAATCCATAAAGCAAGCGGCTAACCGGCCGAGGCCACCGTTGCCAAGGCCAGGTTCCTCTTCCTGCTCAAGCACCTGGTCAAGATCGAGGCCAAACTCCACAAGAGCTTCTCGTGTCGCCTCAAAGATGCCGAGATTGAGGAGGTTATTGGCGAGATGGGGACCGGGCAGAAACTCTGCCGAGAGATAGGCGACGACGCGTGCTTCCTGCTCGCTGCGGGCCTCCATCGTCCGCACGCCTTGCTTGTGCACGCGATCCCGCACCGTCAGCGCGAGTGCGGTGTAGATCTCATTCGGCGTGGCCGCCATCGGTACGCGACCAAGGCTGCACAAGAGATTGTCGAGAAATGCTTGCCTGAGATCAGCAACACTCATGCCGGTTCGAATTCCTACACCGGGCGAGAGCGCACAAGACTTCAGGCGAAGGGTTTGTGTTGTCCACAGCATGGTCTTCCTCCTTAGAGATCGGAATGCTTGCGGCTGATGATGCCCCTTTCTTCCTGCGCAGTGGTGCAGAACATAGGATGTCGACAATTGGTGGAGAGAACATTATAAACATTGGGACCGCATGAAGAGGAGTTTTTCCAGGAATAGGTCCGAGGGACTGATCCATGGATATTCCCGTCCTCGGTGCAGCACGCTGGCCATCCCCTTTGCAGCGCTGGGTGGATGACGCGGAACGTGTCCCAGACACGATTCTTCGTTCTGTGGGTGCGCAACGTGAAGCAGGCCTGCTCTTTGAATTGGCCGGCGCACGCGAACGTTTATTCTTTCATCCGCCGGAGACGCGCGCAGGCATTGTGACCTGCGGAGGCCTCTGTCCAGGCCTGAACGATGTCATTCGGTCGCTTTTCTTCGAACTGCACTTTGCCTATGGCATTAAAGAGGTACTCGGATTTCGCTGGGGATATCAGGGACTGGATCCCACGCGCGGCACTGATCCACTCATTCTCACGCATGAACTTGTGGATGGGATTCATCTGCAGGGTGGCACGATCCTTGGCACATCGCGGGGACCGGTGGACAAAGCCTTGGCCGTGGAGAATTTGATCCGCCTTGGCGTGAACATCCTATTCACCATTGGCGGTGATGGCACGCAGCGCGGGGCGCGCGAACTCTTTATCGAGGCTCAAAAGCGCGGACATGCGCTTGCGGTCGTGGGAATTCCTAAAACCATTGATAACGATATTCCCTACGTGGCGCGCTCGTTTGGCTTCCTTACCGCGGTTCAGGAAGCCGCCAAGATACTGCAGCGCGCACACACCGAGGCGCGCAGCGTGCAGAACGGCATCTCGCTCGTCAAACTCATGGGCCGGCACGCCGGATTCTTGGCCGCAGAGGCCACCATCGCGAGCCAAGATGTGAATTTCACCCTCATCCCCGAAGTACCGTTCCAGTTGGACGGCGAAGGCGGGTTTCTGGCCGCGCTCGAACAACGGATTGTGAAACGTGGGCACGCGGTCATTGCGGTGGCTGAAGGAGCGGGACAGGAACTATTCAGAAACGGAACCACTGAGAGAGACGCGTCGGGAAACGTCAAACTGAACGACATCGGAGTGTTGTTGCGTAGGAAGATCGAAGCGTGGTTTCAAGCGAGGAACATTCCTTGCGTGATGCGCTACTTTGATCCGAGCTACATCGTCCGGAGCAGTCCAGACAACACCGAAGACACGATTCTATGCGATCAGTTTGCCCGCCATGCGGCACACGCTGCCATGGCAGGCAAATCGGGGCTGGTGATCGGGCTTTTGCACGACCGCTTCATTCATGTCCCCATCGAACTTCTCGCAACGCAAATAAAACGACTCGATCCCGAGAGCCCTGCCTGGAGTTCGGTGCTCTCGGCAACCGGGCAGCCGCATCGCTTCGCGTGAGCGAGTCTCAATTCAATTCAATTCAATTAGCTTTGACTTTGAATCGATTCACTAGCGAGGACTAACGCGAGGCGCAGTCAGAATCACGCAGTAGGAAGCTAAAGCCAGCGGGCGGCGAATACGCGCAGTAGTGACCAGACCTGGACAAAACATGCCAACATTGTCCGAAGGGAGGATGGCAATCATGAATGCCGCGATAGGTTCCATACGTGGCGACGAGGTGATGCCGTGGCATGCTCTGGAAGCGGACGAGGTGGTGCGACATTTGAGCACCAATGCCGAGACGGGCCTCAGCGCGGCCGACATCGCTCAGCGTCAAGCGAAATATGGTCCCAACCGGCTGCCGGAGGCGGCGAAGCGCGGACCGCTCAAACGCTTTCTGCTGCAGTTTCATAACGTCCTTATCTATATCCTGCTCGCCGCCGCGTTCGTCAAGCTCATGATGCACCTTTGGCTCGACGCATCCATTATTGTTGGGGTCGTCCTCATCAACGCATTACTCGGGTTCCTTCAAGAAGGCCGCGCCGAGAAGGCGCTGGACTCGATCCGCAGCATGCTGTCCGCTGAGGCACGCACCGTTCGCGATGGCCAAGCGCGCCTTATCCCGGCAGAGGACCTGGTGCCAGGCGACGTGGTGTTGCTTGAGTCGGGAGATAAGGTGCCCGCCGACCTCCGTCTCTATGATGTGAAGAACCTGCGCACGGAAGAGGCGGCACTCACCGGCGAGTCCGTACCGACCGATAAGTGCATAGGCCCCGTTTCTGACAAAGCGACACTTGGAGATCGTCAAAGCATGGCATTCTCCGGGACGTTGGTCGTTTCTGGCCGCGCGACAGGTGTGGTTGTCGAAACCGGCAGCAACACCGAACTGGGGCGTATCAACCAGATGCTGGAAGGCGTCAGCGCGCTCGAGACGCCGCTGCTGCGCGAGATCAAGAAGTTCGGCTTTACCATCGCTGCCGTTACCGTCATGGTGAGCGCGCTAGTATTCGTCTATGGTCACTGGGTCCGCGACATGCCGTTCCGGGACATCTTCCAGGCGGTCGTTGCGATTGCGGTCTCGGTCATTCCGGAAGGCTTGCCGGCGGTCATTACGATTACGCTGGCGGTCGGCGTTCAGCGCATGGCCCAACGCAACGCAATCATTCGGCGATTGCCGGCGGTGGAAACGCTCGGTTCCGTCTCGCGGATTTGCTCCGACAAGACCGGCACGCTCACGCTCATGGAGATGATGGTCGTGTCTGCCGTCACCGCCGATGCTGCTTATGAGATCACCGGCGAAGGCTATGACGATCTGGGCGAGGTTCGGCAAAACGGCCAACTCGCAGTTGAGGAGGATGCCGCTCTGCAAGAATTGGCCCGTGCCGCAGCGCTATGCAACGATGCCGAGTTGCGTCGCGACGGAGACGTCTGGAAAGTCGAAGGCGATCCGACTGAAGGCGCGCTGTACCCGTTTGCAGGCAAGGTCGGTCTGCAGCGAGATACCGAACAAGCGTCGTACCCACGAATTAACGCGATCCCATTCGAGTCAGAACATAAATTCATGGCCACCTTGCACACCTCGCCTGGCAGTGGACAGACGCTGTTTGTCAAAGGCGCGCCGGAGGTGATCTTCGAACATTGCGACCGACAATACAACCGAAACGGCCGACACTCGCCAATCGACCGCGACCATTTCTTGCGAGCATCGGACAAGCTTGCAGGCCAAGGCGAGCGCGTGCTGGCCTTGGCATGGCTAGAGAATCCGGCCGTCCCAGCGGGGAATCTCAAACCGACTGATTTGCCGAAGAACCTGGTGCTGCTCGGCGTGGTCGGACTACTGGATCCACCGCGCAAAGAAGCGATCGAGGCGGTAGAGGAATGCCAGAACGGCGGTATCCGCGTGACGATGATCACCGGCGATCACCGCATCACTGCGGCAGCCATTGCCAAGATGCTGAATATCGGCGACGGTAAGACGGCAGTGACCGGCGCGGAGATCGAGGAGATGGACACCGCCACGCTGCAAGAGCGCTGCCGCGAAGCCGATGTCTTCGCGCGGGCCAGTCCCGAGCACAAACTCCGGCTCGTCAAGGCGATGCAAGCCTCTGGGCAAGTGGTGGCCATGACGGGGGACGGAGTTAACGACGCGCCGGCTCTCAAGCGTGCGGACATTGGAGTCGCCATGGGAATCAAAGGGACCGACGTCACTAAAGAGGCGGCCGAAATGGTACTGGCAGACGACAACTTCGCGTCGATTGCGGCAGCCGTCCGCGAGGGGCGCACGGTCTATAACAACATCGAAAAAGCTATTCTTCACATGCTGCCGACGAACGTCGCCCAGGCGCTCGTGATCATGACGGCGATCTTCGGCGGTTTCACGATGCCGATCACGGCGCCGCAGATCCTTTGGGTCAACATGGTGACCTCGGTTGCACTGGCACTCGTGCTCGCTTTTGAACCCTACGAGCTTGATGTGATGCGGCGGATGCCCCGCGCGCTTGACCGTCCGATTCTCACTCGGTTCGGCATCTGGCGCATTCTCTTCGTCGGCGTGGCGTTATTGATCTATACACTAACCGCGTTCTTCTGGATGCAGTCTCAAGGCGCGTCCGATGCCCTCGCCCGGACGGTCGCGGTCAATGCAATCACCATGGGGCAAATCTTCTACCTGCTTAACAGTCGCTATCTAATTGATTCGTCGCTGTCGATCAAAGCACATCTCGGCAATCCGTACCTGCCACTGGGCATCGGTGCGGTGATCGTCTTGCAGATGCTGTTCACTTACGCCCCGCCGCTTCAAGCCTTATTCGATACCGAAGCGGTGCCGCTACGAATCTGGCCATGGCTGGTCCTAGGAAGCGTCGTATTCTTCCTCATGGTCGAAGCCGAAAAATGGATCGTCCGTATGGCGCGTCATCGATAGTGCCCCACCACACACGCCACGATCTCAATGCGAGACGAAGTGGAGAAAAGGGCGAGGAGGACTCCCGACAAACCGATGAAGCGCCAAGTATATGTGAACAGGAACTCCATACTAGCAAGTCGAAATGTTCGCTCTGCGGAACTAGGACAGGAAAGAGGCTGCGGACAATCGCGTTTTTTTGAAAGGTGCGATGCTGCCAGCGTCCTCCGACCGCGAGAGACCCGCTTGCGATTAACGTGCCAACCAGCATGCCGCAACATGGCCGTGATCCGCCGATAGCCATAACGCTGGCTTTCAGCTGCACGGCCTCTGGGGCAAACTACATTCGCCGAAATAGCGGCAGCTATCGATCCAGCCTTACGGCACAAACTACTCGGCCGTAGTGGGCCGTGACATAGTCATAAACTTCTTCAGGGATGCATCGCCTGTTACCGCAGCAATCTCGCCGAGGCGTTTTTGGATGCGCGACTTGATTAACACACTGGGCAAGGCATGGAATGCCTGTTGATACCAGTATGCCGCCCGTAATGCGATGGCGAGCTGAATCATCGCAGGTCTTTCGTGGCTGCTGGCCAAATCATACCATTGATCAGCCAGGTCCGCCTGCTGCGCGGCAGTGTTGGGTGGGCCGAGATCAATCTGGGCCAGCACTTTTAACTTAATACCAATTTCTTGAGCCAGATAGGGCAAACCTTCGTCCCACTGGCGGCGATAAAAACAGACGTAGCGCCCCACTTCCATGTTGGCCGTAGGATTGAGTAGATCAGATTGCAAAGCCACCTGGGTTGCAGGAACACCGGCGTGCGCTTCTTGGATTTCGGCGACTTGCTTGCGAACTGCGGCCAGCCGCTCAAGTAGCGGCGTCATTTTGCCTCGCTTGGCGACTGATTCTGGGAGCGTTAGCATGCGTATCGCGAGTTCAAAATCTTAGCGTTCGATGGCAGCTATTAGCACCTCGCCGCATGACTTCAAGAGCGACTCGGCATCGGTTTTGGTGCGCAGTGCGGTGGCGAGTTTATCGAGCGCGGCGACCTGCTCTGCGGCACTGTCGATCTGATAGGCAGCCGCCAGCTTTTCGATCGTTTGCAGCGTCAACTAAACATCGCCAGCTTGTATGGCCAAGTCGCGTGCCAGTCGCAATAACAAGTATGGGCCCGTAGCGTCGCCGCTGATCTTTACCCGCTTCACGCAGAAAGAACTTGGCTAGCGCGTGCTTCTGAGTAATGGTGCGGGCGTTGTCGTAATGGGCCTTATAAAGCTCTGCTAAGATCCGCCGATTTGCCCGCTGTGCTTCTTCCGTAGGAACCGCCAGGCGTGAATCAATCTCTTCCACTGGATCCGATCCGGCATGCGGCGCAGGCAATGGCTGGGCTAGCGACGATGGCTCGCTTGGCGGCATTAACCTTGGGGGTTCAGGGGATCGCTCTCGAAAACCGTAGCCTCGCGCGCCGCGGCTTCTGCCATCGCAGACGCCGACATGGGATCACGCGTTTTCTGGGCCAGTAGTGCCGTGGCCTCGGTCACCTTTTCAGTGTTGAGCGGCAAAGGGTGCGCTGGCACTGGCGGGCTGACAGTTTTAGTTGCAGGCGGTGAAGGAGTCGGAGTTTGCGCGGCTTTAGGGGAAACCGATGGTGCAGGCTTGGCTGGCGGCCCGCCGCTGCATTTCTGCCAGCGAAGTTGCGCCGCCGCTGCAACTGCAACCAAGCATGATTTCCATCATCATTGTAATCAGTAGCCAGCAACACCAACGCATGCAAGCATCCTCGTTCGCCGACAAGGAGGTTGAGCATCGACGGCAATCAGACCAATCACGCGCAAAGATGTGTGGTTGCGATTCCAAGAGAATACTCAGTAATTGCAGCGAGCTAAGTAGTGAGTCAATCTGTGAAGCGGTTGAGAATTCATATCCCATATAACGCGCATCGGCCACAACCGTGCTGGACGCATCAAGAAGTGCGGCAGATCCTGGCCGCGAGCCGGGAACCGTAGCGCTCGGCGCTGACCCTGCTGGCGGAAACGGGCATGCGGATGGGCGAGCTGCGCCACCTGACCTGGGCGGACATAGATTTCACGAACGGGGTGATTCACGTTCGTGAAAAGCCAGGTTGGAAGCCCAAGACGGACGACATGCGGGTAATTCCCATGAATAACGTAGCGCGCGACGTGCTGACGCAATTGCCGCGTGGGACCGCCTGAGTCTTTTTTTCTAAGCCCAGCCGGCGCGCACCGGAGGGTGAACGGCCGATCAGCGAGCGACGCTTGCTGCAGTACCTCAAGCGGGTGCTCAAAAAGCTGAAGCTGCCTGGGCACTTACATACCTTCCGCCGCTACTTCATCAGCCACGCGCGGACTAACGGGGTGCCGGAGGCCGTCGTCCGCCGGTGGGTTGGTCACGTCGATCGCGATGTGATCCAGCGCTATACGCACGTGGCGGACAGCATTCCTAAAGCCGCGACGTCGGACTTGGCGGTTCACACGCATCGGCATGAAGGACCAAACGAATGACGAAAACGAAGCAGTGCTTGATTCAGCACACTTTCAGCACAGTTGCCAAGCCCAGCTCCAAGCCCGCGGCGCAAAAGAAAAGCCGTCAACGAGTTACGTTGACGGCTTTCAGAAAAAGCGGAGGGCAAGGGACTCGAACCCTCAACCCCTTGCGGGGCAACTGATTTCGAATCAGTCTCCTCACCATTCGGATACCCTCCGGGCGAGATTGGCTACTTATATATATCGTCCAAACGTCGATGGGGAAAGACGTCACCCGACAGAAGTTGTGAAAGCGAGTCACCGGATCGGGTGGGGCGATTTTGCGGCCTGTCACAGATGGGACACGCAAAGGCAGGGGCTGGTTCGCGGTGGCGGCGAGTTGCCAGCGAGGCCAGGTGACGTAGAGTTGCTGTGAACCTTCTGGCGCTCTGTCGCCGCCATGTGGAATTTGAACGAATGACGTTCGCTGCCAACAGCCTTCTCTTCTTGGCCCCTGCGGGATCGATCCGCGTACGCGTATCCGCAGCCATCCGCCGTTAAGTTCGTTACGGTCGCTATCACCCCATGGCTTGCGCTGGGGTGAGGGACGCGTGGTAACGCGCGATGCTGCGGCAACAGTTCTATCGACTGGCGCGAATGCTTCTGCTGCGCCGCGGGCCGCAGATTGCCTTGCTCCAGGGCAGGGCGGCGGTCGATGAACCCCAAGCACCGTCTTATTGGCCACGCGTGGAAGTCGCTCCAACTACTTCGTCGCCGCGGGCCAAACCATCCTGAAACCTGCGTCACGAGAGGCTCGTTCGCATGGCCAAATACACCTATCGCGTGGTGACGCGCGGAGCCGATGGCTCGCTGCGCATCAAAGATTATCCCTCGGCCGAACCGTTGCTGAAAATGCATACGCAGATCGGCGTCGACGATTGCAGCACCGATCTGGGACTGCGTGGTCTGCCGATCTTTCGCGGCCTCGTCGGCCCCATGCCTGACGGCAAGTCGATCATTCGCTATGAATCGCCGGAGGTCTTCGAGACGCTGACGAAAGAATGGTCGGCTGCAAAGACGGCTCGCCGCCGTCGCCGCACCGCGGCACCGGAAGCTGAGAACGCCGCGCCGACGGCGTAGGAAGAAAGTGCCAAGATCCAAGGCCCAAGTGCCAAGGAAAACTCGAAATTCGAAATTCGAAACAAATCCAAATCGCAAAATCCAAAGGCTCGAAAGGGAAGCATTCCTTTCGAGCCTTTATCTTTTCTCGCCACTCGCCACTCTACCGGCCTGGTTTGAACTCGCGCGACTGCAGCACGGTCGGGGGCTGTTGAGCGGTGCGCGTGCCAGGCGGTGGGGCTTCGATGGCGACCATCGGCGGATCGTCGTACAGTCGCAGCGAGCGCGGTGTCGTGGCGGCAGCGGTGGTGCGCGGCCGCTCGGCCAATTGCACTGGCTTGAGTTGTCTTGCGGACGTTTCTAGGATCGGTCGATAGGTACGCCGCGTCTCGGGGACATAGGTCGTCTGAATGCGCTCTTCCCAGCGCGTGACAGGCACGCGCTGCGTCACCCACGTGGGGTTCCACAAGCCTTGCAATCGCGTGCGCTCACGATACTCGACCACCGGCACAATCACCCGCTGTTGCACCGGGCGTTGTGTGGTGACGTATTGCTCGGCATACGTCAGTTGCGCATTGGCAGGCGTTTGCGCGCTGAGCGGGTTACCTATCAATAAGGGACACGCGACGAGCAGCAGCCCTAGCGACCAACGAATCAACATGTATCCACTCCATAGACCCTAGGCAACGTGCACTAGCCGATCATAATGATCGGCAGCAGCGGCGCGCGGCGCTTAAGTTGGCTGGTCTTGCGATGGTATAGGTGCGACGAATTGCATGGTTCTACGTGACGACATCCTCGAACGTTTGCGCTGCCCGGTGACGGGCTCGAAACTGGAGCACGCGCCGGCCGAGATGCTGACGCAGGTTAATCGCCAGATTGCCGCCGGCGCGGCTCAAAATCGCTTGAGCGATGTGGTCGATACGCCGGTGGCCGACGCGCTGGTGAATGCTGATCGGTCGTTGCTGTTTCGCATCGACGATGGTGTGCTGGTGCTGCTGGCAGGCGAAGCGATCGAAATTGAAGACGACGCGGAAACCGCCTGAAGATCGTCGCTGCTGCCGGTCGATAGATGCGCTCCAACGGATCTCTCTTCTTCGGCAGAAATCTATGTCGCTGAAACTCAACGAGTCGCTCACGCGGCAAATCGTGGTCGCCCATCGCATCGTCGAAACCGTGGTCCTGCGTGGCCGCAGCGGCGAAGTCTTCACGGTCGAGATCGGCACGTCGCTCTCGCCGAAGACCGGTCCCGCGTTTGGCGCGAAGGTCACGCAAGTCAGCCCCGTGGCGAAGCATGTGGCCGTCTGCTGGGGAGCCACGATCGAAGAGGTCTTTGAACTCGCACAGCAGCATCTGGCCGAAGCCCTCGCGCCGGCTGTGCAGCTGGCTCGCCGCGCGGCTTGAGCACTTTCTTCGCGGGCGCGCTGCGGTATGCTATCGGCAAGCATTTCCCGCGCTACTAGGAGCCCGCGATGAGTACGATCTTTAAGAAGATCATCGACAAGCAAATCCCCGCCAAGATCGTCTACGAAGATGACCAATGCCTGGCGTTTCACGACGTCAATCCACAAGCACCGGTGCACGTACTGGTGATTCCGAAGCAAGAGATCACCGGCATCGCGGCGCTCCGCGACGAGCACGCGCCGCTCGTGGGGCACTTGCTCGTGGTCGCTGGCAAGCTGGCCGTGGAACTGCAACTCGCTAACGGTTATCGCATCGTGGCGAATAACGGTCTCGATGGTGGGCAGACGGTCGATCATTTGCATTTCCACCTCCTCGGCGGGCGAGCGATGGGCTGGCCGCCAGGGTGAGGAAGGTGCGAGGGTGGAGAGTCGAGCGTGTGAGGGTTGTGTTACCTCGCGCTTACTTCAATCTGTGCAGACGTAAAAACTCCATTGGTTGTTGGCTGCGGCCATCGATGGCCAACTCGGCCAGCACTTCGCCAAGCACGGGCGTGAACTTAAAACCATGCCCCGAAAGCCCCGCCGCAAAGACTACTTGCGGATGCGCCGGATGCTGATCGATGATGAAGTGCTCGTCCGGCGACAGCGTGTAAAAGCAGCGTGCATGCCGCGTAATCATCGCACTGACGCCCGGCATGTAAGTGGCGACAAACTGCGTCACGCGCTGCTGATCGATGGCATCAATAGTGCTCGGATCGTGCAGCGGATCGGCGACGACATCGTGATGGCCTGAATGTTCGGCGACTTTGACCGTGGCTTCATGCACTTCCGGAAAGCCGTAGAAGACGCCGTGCGGCAACTCAAACAGGTACGTCGGGCACTGGGCCGCGCGACGATACCAAGGCTGTTCGGTCGCGAACCAATGCAAGTGCTTGCGCACCACGCGCAGCGGAACGCCCAGGTCGGCGAGCAGATCATTCGCCCACGCGCCAGCGGTGATGATCAGTCGCGCTGCCGAGTAGACCTGCTGATCGGTTGTCACTTGCACCGCATCGCCGCTGACATGCCAAGACTTGACGCTTTCGCCGATATGCAGCTTCGCGCCACGACGCACCGCCGCGCAGGCGTGCGCCACCACGCAGTCTTCGACCAGCAAGTAGCCGGCATCGGCTTCGAACACGGCCGTGAACTCGGGCGGAACATAAAAGCCAGGGAAACGTTCATTCGCTTCGCGAGCTGAGAGCGATTCCACCGTCAGGCGATGGGTACTTGCGCTTTGCAGAACGCCGGCGATGACGACGCCTTGAGGCGGACCGACTTGTAGCAAGCCGACGCGATGAAACAAGCGTTTTTGCGTCTCGCGTTCGAGTTCTTCCCAACGCTCATACGCTCGCGCGAGCAGCGGCACATAGTCGGCATGTTCGAAGTACGCGCGGCGAATGATGCGTGATTCGCCGTGACTGCTGCCGTGGTTATGGCCTGGCGGAAAGCGATCGAGGCCCAGCACGTTCAGGCCGCACTCCGCGAGCGCCAGCAGCGCCGCGCTGCCCACTCCGCCGGTCCCCAGAACGATGGCGTCGTAGTGCATAAGAGCCCGACCCTCCATGGGAAGTCAGGGATACAAGCAAAATTCGAGCTGCGGATTTCTTGGACCTTGGCTCTTCGAACTTTGCTGCGTTAGCTGCTCACTTTAAACTTCACGCTTCCTTGCCCGAACTTATGCCCTTTCTGATCCTCGACGGTGAGTTGCAGCGTGTAATCGCCGCTGGTCAGCATCTTGGGCATGTGCAAATGATAGCGGATGAAGTAGTCGCGGCGGCGATTCTGGCACGTCTCTTGCGCGGTCGGGAACTGCTGTTCGGCGACGCGGCGGCCAGTCTCGTCAAAGATCTCGTAGCTGCTCACAAACTCGGTCGCAAAGCCTTTGCTGGTCGATTCGCTGGCGAAGTTCTCGACTTCAAAATACAGCAGCACTTCTTGATTCGGCTTGAACGTGTACTCGTCGAACTCGGTGTAATTGCCCCACATCGAGACGCTTTTACACAGTGCGACGT
>JAEZGD010000533.1 GCA_023417165.1 Planctomycetota bacterium | reverse complement strand
CCGCAGCGCTGGGCGCGCAAGACCGTGTCGTATCTGTGGCGATTGTGGCTCACCGGGGCCGTGGTCTGGTTGGTGGCATTGCCGCTGACGATGTATCGCTTTCATCTCATTTCGCCCTCGGCTCTGGTGCTGAACATGGTGCTGAGGTTGCCGATCACGCTCGCACTGTTCACGGGCTTCGGCGCGCTGACGATTGGCTGGGTGGTGCCGCCGCTCGGCGCGCTGTTGGGATGGTGTTGCGATGGCTGTCTGTGGTTGGTCGCTTATGGCATCGCCTGGGGCGAACGCTGGCCGTACAGCTACGATTGGCTACCAGGGCCATCGCTGTGGTGGACTGTCGGCTTTTATCTAGGCCTCGGCGCATTCGTTGCCTTCCCGCGCTGGCGACCACGCGGGCTTTGGCCGCTCGCAGTTTTGGTAATGTGGTGCGCTGCCGGCTTTGTCACCGCGGAGCGTTCGCCGCTGAATCCAGGGAGCACGCGGCATCGCGAGTTGACTTGCACCTTTGTCGCAGTGGGGCACGGCACCAGTGCATTGTTGGAGTTGCCGAGCGGTCAAACGGTGCTCTACGACGCGGGGCACATGGGCACGCCGCAAGGTGCGGCCAACGCGATCTCGGCCGTGCTATGGTCGCGCGGCATTTCGCGACTGGACGCAGTGATTCTCTCGCATGCCGACGCCGATCATTACAACGGCCTGCCCGAACTGCTAAAGCGGTTTGATGTCGACGTGATCTATGTCTCGCCGGTGATGTTCGACAAGCCTTCACTCGGCGTCCAGGTGTTACGCAAAGCGATTGATGATCGTCATATTCCGCTGTGTCATGTGCATGGTGGCCAGCGGCTGATGGTGGGCGAGCACGTGCGGTGCGAAGTGCTGCATCCGCCGCGGACTGGGACGTACGGCAGCGACAATGCCAATAGTATCGTCCTGGCGGTGGAGTACGCCGGGCGGCGCTTGCTGCTACCTGGCGACTTGGAACGTCATGGATTGGCCGATGTGATCGCCGAAGAGCCGCTGGCTTGCGATGTGGTGATGGCTCCGCATCACGGCAGCGCCAGCAGCAACCCACTCGGCTTTGCTCAATGGTCGAGTCCGCAGTGGGTGGTGATTAGCGGTGCGCGTTCGCGCGATGCCACGGAAGTGATCGACGCTTATCGCAGCTATGGGGCCGAGGTGTTGCATACGGCCCACGATGGCGCGCTGCGTTTTACCTTTTCGCCGGATGGCCTGCGCGTGGCCCACTGGTACGACGACGCGTGGCATGAGCGATTTCATCGCGGTCAAACCGAAAAGCTGGCTGCGATGCGCGCGACGCCCCGATAAGATAGATGTGTCGAATAAACGGACAGCTTACTGCAGCTACGACTCATGGCGACTTTGCGACGAACCCATCCTGCGATGGCCACCCTGTTCGAGATGCAACTCGTCTGCGACGACGTCGAGCATCTCGATGCGGTCGCTGTGCGGATTGGCGAGGAGATTGATCGCGTCGAGCGTCTGCTCTCGCGCTTTGATCCTGCCAGCGAAGTCCATCGCGTCAATCGCCTGGCTGTGCAGCAGTCGGTGCGCATTAGCGTTGAGCTATGGGAAGTGCTGCTGCAAAGCCGCTACTGGTATCAGCAAACAGAGGGCGCGTTTGACGTGCTGCATGCGTCGACAGCCCCGCCAACGAACGACCGTTGGGCGGTGCTCGAATTGGAGGCTGATTCCCGCCGCTTGCGTTTCACACAGCCCGGCGTGGCGCTGGACTTCGGCGCGTATGGCAAGGGCTATGCGCTCGATCGTGTCAGCGAATTGCTGGCTGGTTACGGAGTCAAGCATGCGCTGGTGCATGGTGGGGCGAGTTCAATTCTCGCGCGCGGAAATGCGCCTGATGGTCAGCCGTGGCGCGTGAAGATTGCGCGTCCTCAGTCGCAAGCGGTTGTCGCGGAAATGGCTCTGACCGACGAAGCGCTCTCGACTTCTTGGGGATATACTCCACAAGAGTCGCCTGCCTGCTCAGCCAGCGTCGAAGAAGGTTGTGTCGTCCGGCATCCGAGCGCCGCGGTGGCCGAAGTGCTATCAACCGCCATGGTCGTGAAGGGCCAGCAGGCGGCGCGAGGCTTTGCCGAAGCGTTGGCGATCGAAGCGGGCTGGCTGACGGCGATGGGTGAACTGATCTGGTGGCGAGCCGATGTGCCGCAACCTTGGGCAATGAAAGTGAAATCATGAGCAAGCATCCCTCGCGACGCAGCTTCCTGCAACAAGGCACCGCCTTGGCTGGTGCGCTCGCGGCTTCGTCGGTAGCGAATGCTAGTAGCGATCGCGAAATAGTGCGCGTCGCGTTGGTCGGCACCGGTGGACGTGGCTGCGACTTAATTCGTGCGCTGACGACGATTGATGGCGTCGAGATCGTTGGCTTGTGCGACGATTACGCGCCACACTTGGAAAATGGCGTCAAATATGCCGGTAACGCGCCTCCAGCGTTTGCCCGGTTGGATGAAATGCTCGAACGCACGAAGCCGCAAGCGGTGATTGTGGCGACGCCGCTGTACTTGCATGCGTCGATGTGCCTGACGGCCCTTGATGCGGGCTGCGATGTGTTCTGCGAAAAGACGATGTGTCACAGCGTCGCCGAGGCGCGCCAGGTGGCCGCGAAAGTCGCCGCGAAGAAGGCGGTCTTTCAAGTCGGGCTGCAACGTCGCGCCAACGCCATCTATCGCCAGGCGATGGTCATGGTGCAGGCCGGCATGTTGGGCCAGATCAGTGCGATCAAAGCGCAGTGGCATCGCAACAACAACTGGCGTCGGCCCGTTCCCGTGCCGCGCGGGCATGAAGACTTCTCGCGGCTCGAACAACGCTTGAACTGGCGATTGTACTGGAAGTATTCGCAAGGGCTGATGACCGAACTCGGCAGCCATCAACTCGACATCGCCAATTGGGCTTTGGGCGCGGCACCAACGCGCGTCATCGGTTCGGCAGGAATTGATTACTGGCGCGATGGCCGCGAAGTGTTCGATAACCTGTTCGCCATCTATGACTATGAAGTAACGCCTCGCCCGGCGAAGACCGGCATCGATGCCCAGACGGTGCAAAGCGACAAACCTTACACGGTCCGCGTCACCTACTCGTCCATTCAAAACAACCAGTACGAAGGTGCGTCGGAACTGATCATGGGAACGCGTGGGACGCTGTTTCTCTCACAAAAGAAGGGCCTTTTCTATCGCGAGGCCGGCGTCGACGATCCAGGCTGGTCGAGCGAAGGACGCGTCAAGAACGATGCTTCGGTCATCACCAGCGGCAAGACGCTCAAACTAGCGAACGATCCGTGGGCCCATCGCGGCAGTCCGTTCGAGATTGATGCCGATGGCGACGACACACGCGATGAGCTGATTGCCTTCTTGGAATGCGTGCGCATGCGCGATGTGAAGACCATCTGCGATGCTGAAGCGGGCGTGCTCAACACGGCCACGGTCTTGGCGGCAAACGAAGCCTTTCACACCGGCCAGGCGGTGGTGATTGCGCGTGCTTAACGAGCCTCCGAGACTCGCAGCACAGCGCGCTCCTCGCCTTTTTTAAAGACAGCAAAGCCTGAACTTCCACAATACATCAGCTTCCAACCGGCGAGTTCCGGTAGCGGCGGGCCATCTGGGGCGCATAGCTCTTGATCGATGCGCGCCACGTACTCGCCCTGACCTTCCCTTCGCTGAAAGATGGCCAATGGCTGAGTGCGACTGCTGATTACTTGTGTAAGCGTGATAGCGTCCTCTAACGCGTTCTTACGCTCGGGAAGTTCAAGGATGATCGCTTCGCTACGAACTTCTTTGGGATTGCGATCGGGTTGACCCGCTGCGAACAGCCAACGCTGTTCCGTTGGCGGCGAATTGAGATGTATCACGGATGCACTTACGGATTGCTTCAAAGTGCGGGCTGCGCCAACGACGGTTTTGCGGGGAAACGAAGATTGAAGAAGGCCGCCACTCAGAATCAGATTGTTCTCCCCTTCGCGAACATGAATATGTTCACCGGCGAGAATAATGCAATTGCGGGCAGACGAAACATTAACCGTATTGCCGGCGATAATAATGCACTCCTCGGCCCGAGAGATTTCAACGGCTGTCTCGGCCAACACAATGCACTTTTTACCTGAGGAGATCTGTCCGCAATCGACAACCACTAATGCATTGGTTCTTGCGGAGCTTAGGTCTCGATCGCCGGGCGGTTGTACGTCCTTAAGCGTGACCGGCAGCGACTTGGCTTCGCCGGAAACGTCGCTCCACACTTGAACGAGTCGCTCCAGCAAGGTGTGCAACTTAGCCTGGTCGAGCTTGCCGCGATTCGCGAGCGAGGCTTGTTCGAGGAGCGCCGATAGTTGCAGGGTGTTCTGACGCTTCTCTAACAGCTTCAGCTTCTCCAGCAAATCACGACCG